>SHZB01000236.1 GCA_009692485.1 Myxococcales bacterium | reverse complement strand
GCCGCAGGCGAAGCCGCAGTCGAAGCCGCAGGCGAAGCCGCAGGCGAAGCCGCAGGCGAAGCCGCAGTCGAAGCCACAGCCGAAGCCGCAGGCGAAGCCGCAGGCGAAGCCGCAGTCGAAGCCGCAGGCGAAGCCGCAGGCGAAGCCGCAGTCGAAGCCGCAGTCGAAGCCGCAGTCGAAGCCGCGCTCCCCGACGCGCGAGCGATGCCGACCGCAGGAGTCGTGGTCTCGGCGGACGCGGTCATACGCCGCCCGCGATTGGGCACGAAGCGCTCATGGCGTCGGGAATAGTGTCCTCGCAAAACGTCGGGTCGAGCAGAGCAAAGCGCAGTTTCGCCGCGGCGCGAAGCATGGAGGACGAGCGTCGCTCACACACCCGCGCCAGGTCGGCGAAGGTCAACAATCCGCGGGGACGATCACCAGAGATCTTTGAGCTCGGCGACGTTCTCTTTCGGCTCGGGCTCTTTACCGGTGTATTCGAAATCGACGGTCACTTCCCCGCCCTTGACCTCGATGTCCTTCTTGAGAATTTCGCCGAAGGTCGAGTGCCAGGCGCGGATCGTGAATTTGCCGTCCGGAACCTTCTCGATCTTGAAAGAGCCATCGGCTGCGGTCACGGCAAAGTACGGGTGAGCGGACGCGATGACGAACGCGCGCATCCAGGGGTGCACATCGCATTGCATCCGATAGGTGCCGGGCTCCTCGAATTTTTCACTCTTGATGACCGGGGCACCCTTCGGCTGCGCCTGATTGAAGAGGAGTTTATCGCCGGTCTTTACGTTGATGTTGTGGACGGCGGCATCGTTGTTCGCGATTTCGACGACCTGGCCGGCGAGGATCCCCTGCATGCGGGGCTCGTACATGCACTCGCTTTGATGCACGGTGGCTGCGGTTGCGGCCTTGAAATCGCCAGCGACGTCGTCCGCGATCGCGACGTACACGTCCTTGAGCTTGCCGTCCTTCGCGACGACCGCGTTGTACACGACCGCCTTGTCTTTGCAGACATCCGCGGCGGCGCGCGCCTTCGGAACCTTCATCTCGGGCGCGGCGCCAGTGAGCTTGGCCACGCCCTTGAGCACGCCCGTGCCGGCCTTCGCTGACGCGGTCGGAGCTGCCGTAGGCTTGGCCGTGCCCGCGGTCGTGACCGTCGACTTGACGGTGGTGCCGGCGCCCGTAGTCGCTCCTCCGTAGGTCTTTCCGGTCGTTTCGTCAGTGCCACAGCCGGTGCAAAGGAATGCCGCGGCAACGCCGGCAGTCGCGATCGATGCGATGAAACGAGTCATTTTTAGGATCCCTCGGTGCTATCCGCAGCGCGGCTGCGGCGGGTTGGGTGCGACGATCCGTCGCGCGAGAGCCCTTTAGACAAGGCGGCACGAAGAGGCAACTGCGCCGATCAATCCGCAGACGGTTCCCGAGGCGAATCGAGCTCGGGAGCTCTGGTCGTCACGACCGCGTCGGTGTTGCCTTCAGCGGGTGCGGTCGATGCACCGGCGAGCAGCGCGGCCGCGAGCGCGATGTACACGGCCCCGAGCGGGGTGACGGCGAGTCCGCTGCCGAGCAACGCCAAAGCGATGACGGCGCGCGTGCGGGCGGGAAGCTTCCCTCGAGCGAGGACTGCGAAGATCGCCGCATAGCGCAGAGCCTCCGCGAAGGCCGCGAGCCATGGCGGTCCCCATCCGCGCGGTTGTGCGGCGAGCGCGTCGACGAGACGCCCCGCAAATACCGCCGAGCGCGCACTTTCAGGCTCGCCAACCTGCGACGCGAGCCACGCCAACGCCGCCGCGAAGATGCCCGCCGCGAGCGGAGCCGCTAGCCGCACGAAGCCGCGTTCGACCTTGGCTTCACCATCGACGCGGCGCTGGCGCGGAGCGAGCGCCAACCCGAGGAGGGCCAACGCCGAGACGAGTGCGAGGGCGGCCGTGCCCGCGGTGGCGAATGCGCGCGCCGCCATCGTGAAGTGCTCGGACGGGCCCGCTTCGATGGGACGCGCCGCGAGCGAAGCGAAGAGCCGCAGCGCCACGGCGATTGCGGCTCCGAACAACACGAGCGCCGGGCCCCGTGTCGGAAGGGCGGTCAAGCTCGCGCGGGCCGCGACGAGCGCGAAGAGGCACGCCGAGCCTGCTTGAATGAGCACGGATTCGAGTGGCAACTTCGGGCTGAGGTGCACGCCGAACACCGCGCCGACCACCATCGACAAGGCTCCCGACGCGATCGACAGCGCCAACAGCGAGATCCCAGCGATGCCGAGCGTCATGGCGCGCAGACCTGCCTCACGGTCCCCGGTGGCGATGCGAACCGCGCTGAACACGAAGAGCAGCGCCGCACCCACGCCGCCCAGCTGCGCCAAGAACGCCCCGCAAACCTTGACGGCGTCGATCAAGTCGTCGACGCCCGTCCAAACGCCGGGGAGCGCCGGCTCGAAGCCGCGCACGATGAGCGCGGAAAACACGGCGATCCACGCAAGAGGAACGGCGCAGGTGGCGATGACCCGAGCGCCGAATGAAGTCGCCTCCAAGTCGCCGTCAATTATCTTCAGTATATTCTCTTGAGTAGCTTCCACTTAAACAACTCCACTGCTTAGCATCTCTTCAAGTGACTCTACTGAGTATCTGCGCGTGAAAAGAGTACACTCACGAGCCGCCTTCAGGCGCGGTCCTTCGACTCGCCGACGATGCGGTCGAGATCCGCCTCGGAGACGAGCCGGGTGCCGTAGCGCCGAGCCTTCACGGCCTTGCTCGTCTCGGACTCGATATCGGCGATCAGCAGGAAATCGAGGTCTTTCACGACGCCCGGCACGACTCGCCCGCCCTGCTCCTCGATGAACCGCACTAGCTCTTTTCTGCCGCGTCGATGGGTGCCCGTGATGCAGAGGGTCTTGCCCTCAAGCCGACCGGCATGCTCGCTCGCGACCGGACCGAGCCCCGCATCGCGCAGCCGGTCTATCTCGGCGCGGCGCGCGGCGAGGCCCTCTACGATGATGCTCGCCTTGACAGGGCCGAGCCCTGCGAGCGTCGCAAGCTCGGTCGGCGACACCACCAAGAGCCGGTCGAGATCGTAACCGGCGCTCGCGACGAGCCGCGCAGTCTGGAGCGAAAAGCCCTCGATCCCGAGCCCCGCCAAGAAGGTGGGCAAGCGCAGCGGCAGCCGGGAAGTGAGCTCTCGAAGGGCATTCTCAGCGCTTTTTTCGCCGTGCCGATCGAGCGCCGCGATGTCGCCGACGCCCAGGCGATAGAGATCCGACGGCTCTCTTACGAGGCCCTTGTCGACGAGCGCTTCGATGAGCTTGTCACCCCACTCGAGCGCGCCGACGGCAGCGATCCAGATGTGGATGCGCCCCGTGACGCGCGCGCGGCATTGGTCATTGCGGCAGACGAGGTACTCCCCATCGTGGGCGAGCGGCGACCCACAAGCGGCGCACGCTTCGGGCTCGCTCGCCGCGTGCCCAGCGGAGTGCACGACCTCCTCGACGTAGGGTATGACGTCGTTGCGGCGCGAGACGAGCACCTCGTCGCCGACGCCGATCCCGAGTCGGCGGACGGTGGCGAGATTGTGGAGGGACGCGCGCCGGATCTGGGCGCCGACGAGCTCCACCGGCTCCACGAGAGCGATCGGCGTGACGCGTCCGCTCGGCCCGGTCTCCCAGGAAATGGCGATGACATGGGTCAATTTTTTCGGCGACGCGAACTTGAAGGCGACAGCTCCGCGTGGGCGTCGATTGAGCTCGCCGAGCAGCGCCTGAGCCTGCACGCTCGCGACGCGGACTACGAGCCCGTCGATCTCGTAGTCGAGTGCATCACGCGCCTCGGCGCCGTAGCGTTCGTAGAGCGCGAGCACGCTCTTTGGGTCGCCGCGAAAGCAGTTGGGCGTCGCGAACCCGAGCCGTCGGAGGAGCGCGATTTTGTCTCCCTCATCGGCGAACTCGACCTCGTCGGCGACGTCGTAACACATGACCGTGAGGTGCTCCGAGCCCGCGCCGTCGAGCCTGCGTGAGGTGCCGGCCGCAGCGTTCCTCGTGCTCGCGTAATCCGAGAAATGCAGCTGTCGATCACGGATGCGCATGATGATCTCGCCACGCACGCTCAAAGAGGCCGAGTACGGAATCTTGCTTGGCACGCCGCGCATGCGGCCCACGTTGGCGGTGATGAGTTCGCCGGTCTCGCCGTCGCCGCGGGTGATCGCCGCGGCCAGCCGTCCGTCGCGATAGATGAGCTCGACGCTGAGCCCATCGAGCTTCTCGCTCACGAAGAGCTCTCCGAGGAGGGCGTCCTCGCTCGCGCGACCCAAGACCTCGGCCGAGCGCGCAAGCCACTCATCGAACTCTGCCTCCGAGCTCACCTTGTTGAGGGAGCCCATCGGGATCTCGTGGCGCGCCTTCTCCCAGGTGCCGGTCATCGGCGGAGAGCCGACCCGTGCGAGCAGCGGGTGCGCCGGAGCGATTGTGCGAAGCTCGTCTTCGAGCGCGTCGTAGGCGTCGTCGGAGATGCTGGGCGTGCCGGCGTAGTAGGCAGCACGCAAGCTGGCGAGCCGCGCGGCCAGCTCCTCGGCACGAACGGCAGTGAGGCCATCGAGCACGAGCCCGCCCCCGAGGTACGCTGCGTCCATGGCCGATGCCGTAGGCGGATCGCAGATCGATCGCAACCGCGGTTCGCCTCGCGCGTGCTAGGTCGCTTGCGCGCCCTCAGTTGGTTTCGCGCGAGCGGAGCGCCGGAAATGATTCAGTTCGCGTTGAAGCGAATGGCGCGGGTGCGCGTCGTAGAATCGCACGACCCAACCGCTTGTCCCAAAACCGCACGAAGTGGAGACCGCATGAGCACCGCACTCAATCTCGACACGGCCATTCCCCCCGCGAAATGCAGCGACGTTCAGGCGGTGGCGCCTGCGTCCGAGTTCCGAATGACCAAGCTGCCGCCGGTCACGGAGGTTCCCTCGACCTTGCGTAAGCGCCTCAGCGTGGCGCGAGAACGACTGCGGATCGCCGGCGAAAACGGGATCCGCGTGTGCGTCTACGAAGTGGCGCTCGATCTCGACATGTCGGAGTTTCACTTTGCTCGGCAGTTTCGAGCCGCGTACGGGTGCTCGCCGCACGTCTATTACGACGAAGTTCGCGGCGCGCGAGCCCGAGACCTCAAGGCGTGCGGTCACTCCGAAGGTCAGGTCGCGAGGCTCATCGGCCTCAGGCGCCCCGCGGAGCTGCGCGCGCTCCTCGTGAAGCGCTGGCGGCTCTCCACGATGGAGCAAGTCATGGCCGTCGGTGACGACTTCTTCCCGAACTGAACGGTAGAAGTGTGTCGGCCGATGCACTGTTAAAGGACGCGGTGCCGGAGCGACGGGAGGCGGCGGCGGATGCCTTCGAGGAGGGAGAGATCGACGTCCGCGACGACGATGCCCTCGCCTTCGGAGGCTTGCGCGATGACGTCGCCCCACGGATCGATGACGCAGCTCTTGCCGTACGTGGTGCGTGCCCCGTGCCGTCCCCATTGCGCCGCGGCGACGACGTACGACTGCGATTCGATGGCGCGCGCGCGCAACAGGACGTGCCAGTGGTCCTTTCCCGTGGCGAGCGTGAACGCCGCGGGAACGACGAGCAGCTGTGCGCCCGCATCGACGAGCCGGCGGTAGAGTTCGGGGAACCTGAGGTCGTAACAAACGCTGAGGCCCACGCGAAGGCCGGCGGCTTCGGCCACGATCGGAGTCGTGCCGGCGCTGGTGGCCGCGGACTCGAGGTATGCGACGCCGTCGCCGACATCGACGTCGAACAGATGGATCTTGCGATAGCGAGCGGTGACCTTGCCGTCGGGCGCGAAGACGGCGCAGGTGTTGTACGGACGCGCGGGGTCTTCGCTTTTCTCGGGGAAACCGCCGGCGACGAGCCAAACGCCATGTTCGCGAGCGAGCGTGCGGAGGGTGGCCACGATCGGACCGTCCGAGTCTGTGTGGACCGCTGAGTCCGCGATGTGTTCGGCGATCGCCCGCTTGCCCTCTTCATCGCCGACGCGCGCGAAATTCTCGGGGAGCAGCACGAGCTGTGCGCCGCGGGAGGCAGCCTCGCCGACGAGCGTCGCTAGCCTGGCGAGGTTCGCGTCGAGACCGATCTGGCTCGACATCTGAACGGCAGCGACACGCGTTATTCGCCGAGGTGCGGGGACATCCGTGGTCGACATTCGGACGGCATTTGAGCACAAGTATGGTCGAAGCTGACGACCGGTCGGGGAAGGGCCTCAATCCGTGCGCGCGACGTAGGCGACCATGCTGGATTTGCACGACAGGACCGATGAGGAGCTTCATGACGCCGACATCGAGTCGCTCGAGCGGCGCATCATGGAGCTTGCGTTGGCGCGAACGCGGTCCCAACACGGCGCGATATTTCTCCATGACGAGAAGGCGGGCGGGTTGCGCGTGGACTTTCACGTCGTCCTGGGGCTCGTCGTCACGCTGCCGGGCGCGGTGCTG
>SHZB01000235.1 GCA_009692485.1 Myxococcales bacterium | reverse complement strand
TGACCGAGTGGTGGCTGACGGCGGAAGAAGCAGAGCGCACAGCAAAAGAGGCAGAGCGCACAGCGAAAGAGGCAGAGCGCACAGCGAAAGAGGCAGAGCGCACCGCGAAAGAAGCAGAGCGCACCGCGAAAGAAGCAGAGCGCACCGCGAAAGAAGCAGAGCGCACCGCGAAAGAGGCGGCGCTCGCGCGGATCGCGGAGCTCGAAGCAGTGCTGGCTGCGCGCTCCACCGCAGGCGGAAGTTAGGCGCAGTAGGCGCAGGACGAGCCGGCGAGCCTCGCTGCGAAGCGGGCAAATCGCTCTGACAACGCGGGGCGCTCCACAGGCAGAGGTCGTGCAGCTCGAGCGTGTCGAAGTTGGGGAAGGCCGCGGCGATGTCGTGCGCCATCAGCCACGAATCTGGGCGCACGACGGCGCGCGCGGCGAATATCGCGGCTGTTTCGTTTATTTCGAGCTGTTCCTCGAGATCCTCGGCCAGATGGCGAACGGGAACGCGGTCACCATCGTGCCGGTTCACGCCGAGCTGACCACCCAGCAAGCAGCAGACCTGCTCAACGTGTCACGCCCGTTCCTCGTGAAGCTCCTCGAGGAGAGAGAGATCCCCTGCCGTCTCGTGGGCACGCACCGCCGCATCAAGATGGCAGACCGCATGACGTACAAGGAAGCTCACACGACGCCGATGAACACCTTGCCCCCTCGCCGTTCAGGAACGCGCTTGTATTCGATAGGGACCACGGGCCCGTCGCCCATGCCCTCGACGAGATCGATCTTCGCGGTGATGCCAAGCGCGTCATCGGAGAGCCACAAGCTTCGAAGTTCGTAGGGACGCTCTGGCTCCGCGTCCGCCGCGTCGGCATCGAGGACGGCCTTCGCGCCTTTGCCCGATGGTTTGCGCGCCGGCGCCACGCGATCGACACGCCGACGCACCGCGCGCCCCTCCGCCGTGAAGGCGTTGTCTTCAAACTCGCCTTGCACCCACTCGAAAAAGAACCGTCGCTCGCAGTACAAGAGCTCGTTGATCATGCGGGCAGCCACATGCATCGGCACGTCCACCGTGAACAGCGGCGAGATGGGTAGATGTCGCGCCCGGTCGAGCCCCGGGGCGTCGGTCTTCATGGGGTTAGGATTCACCATGCGAGCGATCGTATCGGTAGATCGCAGCGGCAGGATTTCGTCCAACCTTCTCTATTAGGGGGGCGCTAACTTTGTGGCTGTCCGCTTCCCAGGGCCGTCGCCGAGGACTCCGAAGATGTGCATCGCCGTTTCTACATTGTCGATTTTTGGCCATTTTCGTGGGCTTTTTGTCGGGCGCGCGCGTGCGACACGGCTCAGGTTCGGGGTGGCTCCCGCGTTCGCTCTTATGGTCGCGGCGCTCGCGGTGCTCGCTGCGCTCTCTCCGTCCGCGGCGCTCGCTCGCGACTACGCGTATTCCGAGCTGCCGGATGCGGGGCTCCCGGCCGACGCGGCCCCGAGCGCTGCGCCCGCGAGCATCGCCGCTAGCGAGACGGTCGAGGACGTCTTTCGTGGACAGGGTTATTCACACGCGTCGCAGGACTACCATCAGCTTCAGCTCTTCGCGCATGCCGAGGACGCGCGCGGCGGCTTCGGCGGCCCGCAGGCAACGAGCGCGCTGCCGGCTTGCGTATCGCAGGTCCACGATGGCCGCGGCGGCGACGGGGAGGGGCACCGCTTCGGCTCGCGCATGGTGCACCTTCAGGCACCGAAATCGGGGGCCGCGGGCAAGAGCGCCTACGGCCAGACGCGCGTGCAGCGCCTTCGACTCGAGCGCGTGGAGCTTGGCGCCGAGGGCACGGCGACGCTCGTGACCGGCGATGTTTGGGTCGACGTCGCGACCGGCGGAATGCGCTCGATCGGGCGCCTTCGAATGCCGCTCGCGCGCGTCGCCACGGCGCCCGGCGACGTACAAGTATTCGCCGCGCTCGATCGGCCACGTCACGCTGTGCAGGTGGTCGCGATCACGGCCGCGCGCGACCCACGCGTGCCGGTGTCGGCGCACGCCGTGATCACACACGGCAACACCACCGGCTCGAGCGACTGCGGCATCTCGCGCACCGTGTTGCAAGCGAGCCCGAGTGTTGGCGACGTCGCGACCCTCGAGCTCGACGTGGTCATCGGCACGAGCGAGTTTGCACCGGAGCAGCCTCTTCGGGTGCGCCCACCGCTCCTCTTTCCGGTCTTTCCGGGCGCCGCATCAACCGCCTCGCCGAGCGCCGCGCCAACTATCGTGAACAAGCGCGAGGTGCGCTTCCGGAAGCTCCGCGTACACCTCTCGTTGACGCAGCTCAGCGGCGACGCCCAGCCGATTTTTTCCGCGAGCGTCGGGTGGCGAGGGCGAGAACAGCGGACAACCTCGTTTTTCTGAGCCTGCATGCCGCGGCGCTTCTCCGCGGCCTCGGCGGCGGCATGTTCGCGACCAGGAGCTGCAGTTGGTTTGGGCAAGTCCGGGGGATCCATTCTCCGACCGTCGCTGCAGAAATATCGAGAAGAAGCTGTCTCAGCGACGTTGGCACAGAGGGTTACCCCAATTCCCTAGCTTCCGCGAAGAAGCGACTCATCGCGCGCTTCATTGGTCGTGGACCTCTATCCGGACACTGAAGCGAGTGTGGTACTGCGCGCCGACGTCGCCATCATTGGGACTAAAGAAGAACGCTTCGGTGCGTCTGTTTCGCGCTTGGCCTTTGGGCGTCCGATTGCTTGCGATCGGCTCGCTTGAGCCTCGCGCGCCCACGAGAACCCGTTTTGCTGACACGTTCCGCTCGAGCAGCACGGCGCGCACGCCACGTGCTCGACGCAAAGAGAGCAATCGATTCATATCGTCGGTGCCGCGCATATCGGCGTGACCGATGACGAGAACGTGCAAGTCGGCGTTGGATTCGAGGACTTCTAGGACCCTCCCGATGGTCACGTATTCCTGTGGCCCCCGCGGGATGTCGACGCCGGTATCGTAGTGAATGAACATTGGGTCCGGTGCGTTCGCACACGAGACCGAAGTGGCAACGAGCGCAGCCACGGCCCATCGCTTCATTGGTTCCTTCAAGAGCACAATAAATCTCCCCGCGTTTGGCGGACCGTTTCCCCTCTGTGCAGCCCGCCGATTGTTATCGGCGGAAACTGCGGCCCGGAACGGAGGCTTGCCTAGCTTCAATGGGGCCGCCGATTGTTGTGGGGCTTGAGCCGCGACAATCCGTTGCGTGCCTCTGTCGTGCGGCTCGGAAAGCGCGCGCGTTGGCGTTAGGATGGCGGCGTGTCCGAGGCTCCCAGCCCACTCTTCACCGCGCTCGCTCCGCGGCCGCTGCTCGACGCGGTAACAGACGCGGCGAACCGCGCCGGCATCGGGCTCGTCGTGACGATCAACGTGCCAGCACCGCGCAACGCCTACGTCAACGACGCGGCCGTCGAGATCCTCCGCTGGTCGCGCGAAGAGCTGCTCGAGCGACCGGTGTGGTCGCTGATCGCGCCGGAAGATCTCGAGCGCTTGATGCGCGAGTGGGCGGCGAACCTCGAGGGCGAGCCGACTCCCCTCAGCGGCGAAGCCGACACGGTGTGCGCCGACGGCTCGCGGGTCACGATCGAGTACGCGTGCGCGAACGTCGCGGTCGATGGTCAGCCCGCCACGGTGTCGTTCATTCGCGACGTGTCCGAGCGCCGCCGCGCCGATGCCGAGCGGGCCCGAATGGCGACGCAGCTCGTCTCGGCCGAGCGACTCGCCGCGGTGGGCAGCCTCGCCTCCGGGCTCGCGCACGAGATCAACAACCCGCTCGGATACATCGGGCTCAACCTCGAGTCGCTCACACGCGCGTTGCCGAGCCTCATCGCGGAGCCGGCCGCGCGCCGCGAGTGCGAAGAGCGCCTCGAGCGCATCCGCGAGGGCATCGCGCGAATCACCGAAATCGTCGCAGATCTCGGGACTTTCGCGACCCACCACTCACGCGTCACCGGCGCGATCGAGGTCGCACCGGCGGTCGAGCTGGCCTGTCGCCTTGCCGCGGCATCGCTGCGTCCGCTCGCGCCAATCACCTTCGAGCTGGAGCCGGTGCCGAGGATTAGCGCAAGCCACGAGCACATCGCACAGGTGTTGCTCAAGCTCTTCGCGAACATGACGCATGCGTTTCCGGTGTCGTCGCCGGCGAACGCGATCTCGGTGCGCGTTCGGCAACAGGACGGCAAGGTCACGATCGAGGTGGCCGACAACGGCGCCGGCATCGCGCCCGATGTTCTGCCTCGCATCTTCGAACCGTTTTTCACGACCGAAGACGCGCGCTCCGGCCTCGGCCTCTGGGTCGCACACAAGTTGGTGCACGCAATGGGCGGCAGCCTCAAAGGGACGAGCGTAGTGGGCGAAGGAACGACGTTTCGGATCACGCTGCCGGCAAGCTGACTGCGCGGCGAAGTCCGAGCGCGTGTCGAGCGGCCCACGCCGATGGCCCACGCCGATGACCCACGCCGATGACCGGCTAGTCTTCCTCGGGCGCGCTCTCGTCGACGACGGTACCGATCGGCTCGCCGAGGCAGACCCGCCGAATGTTGCCCTCGGCGAGCTTGAAGACGCGGATCGGCAGCTTGTTCTCGCGGCAGAGCGTGACCGCCGTCTGATCCATCACGCCGATGCGGTCGGTGAGAAAGCGCCGATAGCTTACGCGCGCGTAGAGCTGCGCGTCGTCGTGACGCTCGGGGTCGCGGTCGTAAATTCCGTCGACCTTGGTCGCCTTGAACAACGCCTCGGCCTGGATTTCGCTGGCACGCAGCGCTGCGGCGGTGTCGGTCGAAAAATACGGATTGCCCGTTCCGGCCGCGAAGATCACGACGTAACCCTTGCTGAGATGGCGCATCGCGCGGCGGCGAATGTAAGGCTCTGCCACCTGGCGAATTTCGAGCGCGGACATCACGCGCGTCGGGCAGCCCGCTTTTTCGAGCGCATCTTGAAGCGCGAGGCTGTTGATCACCGTCGCGAGCATTCCCATGTAGTCGCTCTGGGAGCGGTCCATGCCGGCGCTGGCGCCCTTGAGGCCGCGGAAGATGTTGCCCCCGCCAACGACGAGCGCGAGCTGCACGCCCATGCGATGAACGCTCGCGATCTCGCTTGCCATGCCATGAAGCGTCTCGGGGCGAATGCCGAAGCCGCCCTTCTCACCACAGAGAGCCTCGCCGCTCAGCTTCAGCACGATGCGCCGATACGCGAGTCCCGCCTCGGGAGCGGGCGGCATCAGCGTCTCGACGTCGGATGGCACGGGCGGCACCTAACGCCGCGGAGCCGTGCAAGCAACCCCAGTCGCACGCCATCCCAAGTCCATGTTCGCGACGCCATGTTCGCGACGCCATGTTCGCGATGCCATGATCGCGAGTCCGACGCGCACGCGGCTCGCCCGGCAATTAGGGCGCAAGGGCGGCTCGCACATCGGCCAGGTCACGCCGCCGCCGCGCAACTTCTGGCGAAGTCGCGGTGCTGCCAGAGTAGTGCTAACGAGACTTCGCGATGCAGCGCGTAACGACCCACGGAAGGCACCTTGCCGTCGTCATCGGCTCTCTCTTCTTGGGGTCCGGATGCGACGAAAAGGCCGTAGAACCCGCGAAAAAGAGCGCGGGCGGCCTCACCCAAGAGCAAGCCTCGGCCGTGCTCGCGAAGGTCGGCACGAAGGTCATCACGGTCGGCGAGTTCGCGGGTGCGCTCGAGCGAATGAACGAGGTCGAGCGACTGCGTTACCAGTCTCCGAAACGCCGGCGCGAGCTGCTGCAAGAGATCATCGACACGGAGCTGCTCGCTCAAGAGGCGCGCGCGCGAGGCCTCGATAAAGAGCCTGGTGTCGATGAGGCCGTGCGACAAATCTTGCGCGACGCGATGCTGGCGAAGGCGCGCGAGGGGCTCCCCGCTCCGGCTGAGCTCGGCCAAGACGAGCTGAACGCGTATTACGCCGAGCACGCGGACGAGTTCGTGGAGCCCGAGCGAAGGCGAGTCTCGGCCATCGTGCTCGGCGATCCTGACGCGGCCGCCAAGGTTCTGAAGAGCGCGAAGGCAGCAGAGTCCGCGGCGAGCTGGGGTTCGCTCTACTTCGAGCACTCGCTCGATGCGCCCAAAGAGCGACCAGCCGGCGCACCACTGGAGCTCGCGGGCGATCTCGGGATCGTCGCTCCGCCCGGCCACGCGAAAGGCACGAATGATCGCGTGCCCGCGGCAGTGCAGAGCGCGGTATTTCAGCTTGCGAAGGTCGGTGACGTGTTCGGCGAGCTGGTGGGCGTGGGGGATAAATATTTCATCGTGCGGCTCACTGGCATGTCGAGCGGCCACACGCGCTCGTTCGCTGAGGCCGAACGCTCAATTCGCATCGCCATCCTCCAAGCCAAGCTGCGAAAGCGGGAGGCCGAGCTCGAAGCAGAGCTCCGCACGCGCTTCCCGATCCGCGTGGACGAACAGGCGCTCGCGGCGGTAGAGCTGCCAGCCAGCGCCGACGGCAGCACATCGATCTGGCAGGATGACCCCTCGCTAAATCCGCCAAGTGCCGCAGCGAGCGCAACCGCCGCAGCGAGCGCAACCGCCGCAACGAGTGCAACCGCCGCAGCGAGCGCAACCGCC
>SHZB01000234.1 GCA_009692485.1 Myxococcales bacterium | reverse complement strand
AGTGGAGGCGCCGGGAGTCGAACCCGGGTCCGGCGGTGTTTCAGCGCGAGCGTACTACGCGTGTGTTCGGTGATTTGATTCTCCGCTCCAATCGATCGCCGACACCCTCTTGGAATGGATATCCGGTATTTGTCTCGACCGCGCGCCTACCGGCGTTTCATGCGGTCCAGCCTGATTGTCGTCGGCGCTTCCAGAGCTACAGGCGGAAGCCCTGGAGCGCCGTCGTCGCGTTATTTACGCGGCGAGAGCAACAGCGTTATCGTTCGCAGTTGCGATTGTGCCCGTTTTTACGTGGCCACGGGCGCCACGACGCGCAGCTCGTGCATCTTCACCCCCGTCGAGACCAGTTCGCCCCCTTGTCAAAGAACCGAGGGCAATATGGGCTGCTCGGCGACGCGGGGCAAGGGGAAGCGTGCCGGCGCGTAGGTCGGACCCGCACGTCGGACCCGCACGTCGGACCCACGTTGACGCCCCGCGCATGCGCTCGCTAGACTCTCCGCCGCTGGCCCCTTTGCCCTTCATGGATCCCATCGCAGCTCGACTTGGCGTCGTGCTCCTCGCGACGATGCTCGCGCTCGGCGTCGCTGCCTGCGAGAAGCCGACGCACGAGAACATCGAGCGGTGGCGGGGTACGCAGAAGGGACCGGGGAAGCTCGAGTCGGCGCTCCGAGATCAGTCGCTCGCGCCTGACCTGCGTGCGCATGCGGCAGCGGTGCTGGTGGCGCTCGAGCAGCGCGACCTCGTCGGCAAGGTGCTCGGCGTGAGCGCGGACCCGAAGCGAGCTGCGGTTGCGGAGGAGTTGGTGCCGCGGCTCTGGAAGGACGCCAAGCTGCTCGAGCAGGATCGTGCGGCGACACCGGAGCAGATCGCGGCGCGTGATGCGCTCTTTGAGCTGCGTCCGCTGGTCGGCGACGAGCGACGTGCGGAGATCGATGGCTACCTGCTCGACGCGCTCACTGCGGGCGGGCTCTATGAGCAGCGCGCCGGTGCGGGCGTCTATCGTGGTGACCAGTTGGTGCGCGCGATCGGCGCACGCGCGGCCCCTCGCCTGGTTGAGCTGGCGCGGCAGATCGTCGCGACGCACGAGAAACCGTCGTTTCTACTTGTCGGGCCAGCGCTGCTCAAGGCGCTTGCGGCAACCGGCAGCCCCGACGCTGCGGGCCTGCTGCTCGAGCTCGCGGCCAAGGCCGACGAGAAGCAGGAGGACCTGCAGATTCGCGCGATGGGCGCGCTCTACACGGCCTACGTGGAGCAGGGGGAGGAGCGGCGTGTCGATGCCGCTGGGCTGAGGCCGCATCTTGCGCGGCTCGCGCGGTTTCCGTACGCGGACGTCCCCGGCGAGAACATCAACATGTCGTATGAGCTCCTCGCCGTCACGGGCATGCCGGACTGTCTGCCGCCGCTGGTCGAGCTCGCGCGCCATCCGTCGATGCCGCTGCGCCTGCGCGCGGTCGAGTTCGCCATGCAGTGTGGCGGCGCGGCTGCGATCCTTCCGCTCGCGGAGGCGCTGCCCGCTGGCGAATATCGGCAGGTCGACCTGCAGCGCTATGTGGCGCAGAAGGTGCCGGCGGAGGCGCGGGCACAGGCGGCTGAGCATGCGCGGGTGCTCGTGCGGCCGGGCGGCCCGCTGCACACGCGCTTCCTCGGGCTCGAGTTGCTCGGCGAGTTGGGCGGGATCATCGACGTGCCGCTGCTGCTCGAGCTCGCGCGTGATCGCACGCGACTCAAGGGTTACTGGGGAGACCAGCGGAGCAAACCTCGCAAGGAGCAGCGGGTTGAGCCGACGCTGGGAGCGCGGGCGAAGGAGATCTCCAACGCGCTGGAGCAGCGGGGCTGAACTGCGGTAAGGTGTCGAGCCGGATGGATCAAAGTAAGAAGACGATGCGTCATTTCTACTGCCGAGACTCCCTCTGGGAAGTCTTCGAGCAGATGGCAAACGACTTCGACTGCTCGATCGACTACCTCGTCAACGAGTCGATGCGTAGCTACGCCAAGACGAAGAATTACCAGTCACCGTCGATGTCGCACGATGGCCGGCGGGGTACGGATCGGCCCACCGGCGCTGGGCCAGCTCCGGTAGCACCGAGCGCCGCGCTGCCCGCGACGTCGCCGCCGCGCCGCGCGATGCCGCCGCCACCGCCGGGCGCGCCGGCGCCAGCGAGTGCGGGTTCGATTGGCTCAGAGCGGCCGGCCACACCGCAGCGCGCGGTCACCTCGCCCGTGCCACGCGTGCCGGGCACTTTCGCTCCCTTTGGCGCCCCTAGCTCGACCGGCGGGCGGCACCCGCTGGCGATGGCCGGCGCTCCGCGGCCACCGACCGATCCGGGCCCGTCGGTGCCGGTCGCGACGCTCTTCCTCATCTTCAACAACCAGCGGATTCAGATCGACAAGGACCAATTCATCATCGGGCGTGGCTCGAAGACGTCCGACCTGCCGATCAAGGACGGCAACATCTCGCGCAAGCACGCCGCGGTGATCCGGCGGAGCGGCGCGTTCTACATCAAGGACCTCGGTTCGACGAACGGCATCGACTACCGCGGCTCCCGCATCGACAACAAGCGCATCGACGAAGGCGACATCTTCCACATCTGCGACTACGAGCTCCGGTTCACGTACCGGGTGTAGTCGCGGGTTGCTGTCGGAGCGACGCGGGCGGTGGTGGGCGTTTCGGGTTCGCTCCCTGCGCTGGTGGAGTCGCTTAGGCGTCCACTCGCGCTCGCGGCGCGCGATGGCTTTCGCGGGCTCGACGAGCTCGCGGAGCTCGGCGGCGCGCTGCGCGAGGCGTGTGATCGGCTCGTGGCGGGGCCGGTGCCGCCCGAGCGCGTGGGGCCGCTGCGGGCGTGGCGGCGGGAACTCGAGGCGTTCGAGCGTGGGTCGCGCAGCCAGCGCGAGGTCAAGGTTGCGCGCGGGCTGAGGCTCTGCGCGGTGCTCGGTGGCGGGGGGGGCGGCGGTGTGGCGGTAGTCGGTCCGGCAGTGGTTGGCGGCGCGCCGGCGGTCGGCGCTGCGGCGGTCGCAGTGGTTGACGGCGGTGCGGCGGTCGCACCGGCCGCTCGTGCCGCACCGGTCACGGCGCGGTCCCGGCGTGCCGACGCTCCGCGTGAGGGGCCGTCGGCATCGCCTGTCGGCGCAGTCTCGCCGCGCCCTGCATCGCCCGCCGGTACCGTCTCAGCTCCCGCGCCCCTTCCGTCGCCGCTCACCGCTCCGGTGCGCTCGCTTGCGGGCATCGGTCCCGCGCTCGCAGCTCGGCTCGCCGCGCGCGGCATCGAGACCGTCGAGGACCTGGTCTGGTTCGTCCCGCGCCGCTACGACGATCTGCGTCGGGTGTTGCCGCTCGCCGACGCGCTCGCTGCCCCGCCGGGCGAGCGGGTGACCTTCGCCGCCGAGGTCGCGCGCGTGCGCTATGTGAGCTTCCGTCGCCGGTTCCTCGAGGTGCGGCTCTTTGATCGCGCCGCGCCCGAGTTGGCCGTGACCGCGCGCTGGTTCCAAGTCGGCCCCGGCATGGCGCGACGGTTCGAGGTCGGCCGCCGCGTAGTCGTGAGCGGCCCGCTGCGGCAGCGTGAGGGCGCGTGGGAGCTCGCGCACCCTGATCTCTGTGGCGATCCCGACGCTGATGGCGGCATCCGCGCTGAAGTTCGCCCGCGCTATCCCGAGGTGGAAGGCGTGGCGCCGGCGGTGCTCCGTCGCGTCTGTCGGCTCGCTGCCGCGCGCGTCGCAGCGTCAGTCCCCGACGGTGTGCCGGCCGACATCGCGGCGCGCATGGGCCTCGCGGCCCTCGGTGAAGCGCTGGCGCGGCTCCACGATCCGCCCGACGATCTGGGCGACGACGACGCGCTCGCGCTCTGCCGCGGCGAGAGCGCGTGGCACCGCCGCCTCGCGTTCGACGAGCTCTTCTTCCTCTCGCTCGCGGTGCTTAGGCGCCGCGCAGAGCGTCGTGCCGCGCCGGGGACGCCGTGCCGCCCGCCGCCCGGGGCGCGCGCGCAGGCGGTGGCCGCGTTGCCGTTCGCGCTCACCGGCGCACAGGCGCGCGTGCTCGCTGAACTCGAGGCCGATCTCGCCAGCGACGAGCCGATGAGCCGGCTGCTCCAGGGTGACGTCGGCGCCGGCAAGACCGCCGTCGCGTTCGTGGCAGCGCACCTCGTGCTCGCGGCGGGGCGACAGGTCGCGGTGATGGCGCCGACGGAGATTCTTGCCGAGCAACACTTCCGCACGCTCGAGCCGTGGGCGCGCGCGATCGGCCATCGCACCGCGCTGCTCACGGCGGCCACGCCACGCGGCGCGCGTGAGTCGACGCTGTCGCTGCTCGCGGCGGGCCCGCTCGGGCTGCTGGTCGGCACCCACGCGCTGCTCGCGGAGCGCGTCGGTTTTCACGACCTCGGGCTGGTCATCGTCGACGAGCAGCACCGCTTCGGCGTGGCGCAGCGCGTGCGACTGCGCGAGAAGGGCGCCGAGCCGCATCTGCTCGTGATGACCGCGACGCCGATCCCGCGCACGCTCGCGCTCACCGTCTACGGCGATCTCGACCTGAGCGTGCTCGACGAGCTGCCGCCAGGACGCACGCCGCCGGTCACGCAGGTGCTCGCAGGCGTCGCCGGCAAGAAACGCGCGTTCACCGACTTGCGCCGCCACGTCGCGCGCGGTGAGCGGGCGTTCGTTGTCTGCCCGCTGGTCGAGCCGGCGCCCGACCTCGAGGGCCCGCCGCCAGCCGACGCGGTCTCGACGGCGGCCGAGCTCGCGGCTGCGCTCGCGCCAGCGCGCGTCGGACTCGTGCATGGGCGCGTATCGGCCGTCGAGCGCGACGCGGCGATGGCGGCGCTGCGCAGCGGCGCGCTTCAGGTGTTGGTCGCCACCACCGTGATCGAGGTCGGCGTCGATGTACCCGAGGCCACGCTGATGGTCGTGCTCGACGCAGATCGCTTCGGCCTCGCTCAGCTCCATCAGCTGCGCGGGCGGGTCGGGCGGGGCAGCGGTGCGTCGACCTGCCTGCTGGTCCACAAGGGCGCGCGTACCTCCGACGCAGAGCGGCGCCTCGCGATCATGGCTGAGACCACCTGTGGCTTCCGCATCGCCGAGGAGGATCTCGCGATCCGCGGGCCTGGCGAGCTGCTCGGCGCGCGGCAGGCCGGTCTGCCCCGGCTCCGTTTCGGCAGCCTCGTCACGCACGCGGCGCTGCTCGTCGAGGCGCGGCGGGAGGCACAGCGCCTGCTCGACGAGGATCCCGGGCTGGCGCGGCACCCGCTGACTGAGGGTGTGCTCGCGGAACGGGTCGCGGGCGCACAGGCTTTCGGTGGCGAGAGCGGATGAGTATCCTCGGGGCGTGAGCCTCATCGCTGTCCGCGCCGCCAAGAACGTCGCACTCGTCACGCTCGTCACGCTCGTCACGCTCGTCGCACTCGTCGCACCGGCGCGCGCCAACGGCCGTTTTCCCGCCACGACGTCGGTCGCGTTCCATCCGGGCGATGTACGCACGACCTACGTCGGCAGCACCTTCGGCCTCCTCGTCTCGGCCGACGACGGCGCAACCTGGCGCTGGACCTGCGAGGAGAACATCGGCTACGGCGGCACGTTCGACCCGGTCTACGTCGTCTCCGCCGCCGGGACCATCTTCGCCACCACCTTCGACGGCCTCGCGATCTCTCGCGACGCCGGCTGCTCGTTCGCCTTCGCTACCGGCCCGCTCGACGGCCACTGGGCGAGTGACGCGACCGTCGCCACCGACGGCACGATCTGGGTGACCACGTCGTCCGGCGCGCTCGAGAACGATCTCTTCGTGAGCCGCGACGACGGCATGACCTTTCGTGCGGCCGGCCTCGCGAGCGCGCGCGCGTGGTGGAAGCGGGTGCGCACCGCGCCGTCAGATCCGTCGGTGGTTTATGTCTCGGGCTACGAGTTGGACGATCCCGCCATCGACGGCGGGGACGGTCTGCCATCACCGCTGCTCGCGCGCTCGAGCGACGGCGGCGCGACTTTCACGCGCCTCACGCCCGATGTCGGCGAAGAGTCACAGTTGCTCCTGCTCGGCGTCTCGCCGACTGAGCCGAACGTCGTCTTTGCGCGCATCGACGGTGCCCCCGACGATCTCCTGCTGCGCTCGATCGACAGCGGCGCGACGTTCGACGAGGTGCTCCGCTTTCCCGCCGACCTCTCTGCGTTCGTCGCGCGCGCCGACGGACGCACCGTGCTCGCCGGCACCACCAGCCAGGGCGTGCGCGTGAGCCACGATGGCGGCGCGACCTTCGGCACGCCAGCGCAGCAGCCGCGCATGGGTTGCGTTGGCGAGCGCAGCGACGGGACGCTCTTTGCGTGCGGCGCAAACTGGAACCCAGATCGTTTCGCCTTCGGTCGCTCTGCCGACGGCGAGAGCTGGGACAAGGTGTTCCGTTTCGTCGAGCTCGACGGTCCGCTTACGTGTCCGTCGGGCGCACCGCACCGCATCGAGTGCGGCCCGCTCTGGTCGGGGCTCGCCTGTCAGCTCGGCATCGGCAAGGGGGACGCCGGCCCGATCGTGACCGTCGATGCCGGCCCACCCGATCCCACGGGCGACGGCGGTCGTCGTGACGGCAGCGTTGTCGACGGCGGCGGCGGTGGTGGTCCCGGTCCCGGCTGCGGCTGCGGCGTCAGTCTGCTCGCCGGGATCTTCGTGCCCTGGCTGCCGCTCGGAC
>SHZB01000233.1 GCA_009692485.1 Myxococcales bacterium | reverse complement strand
GCCGACGCGGTGTACGGTCTGCCGGAGCTCTTCCGCGCTCGTCTCCGCGGGGCCCGCCTCGTCGCCGCGCCGGGTTGCTTCGCGACCGCGACCGAGCTCGGCCTCTTGCCACTCGCGCGCGCGGGCCTGCTCTCCGGCACCGTACGTACGCTCGCGATCACCGGCTCGAGCGGCAGCGGCGCCGCACCGCAAGCGGGCACCCACCACCCCGTTCGCGCGCAGAATCTCAAGACCTACAAGCCCCTGTCGCATCAGCACGTGCCCGAGATCCTCGAGGCCCTCACCCACGCCGGCGCCCGCGACCTCGCGCTCGACTTCGTGCCCGTCAGCGCGCCGCTCACCCGCGGGATCTTCGCCTCGAGCTTCGTCAGCGTCGCAGCCGACACGAGCGAAGCCGACCTCACAGAGGCTTACCGCGCGGCGTTCGCGAATGAGCCCTTCGTGCGCGTACCGCTCGGTCGCTTGCCGGAGGTCGCAGCGGTGAGCGGCTCGAACTACGCCGAGGTCGGCTTCACCCTCGGACCTGCGCGCGGCGAGCATCGCACGGTGATGTGCTTCTCCGCGATCGACAACCTGATCAAGGGCGGCGCGGGCCAGGCCATTCAAGCCATGAACCTCGTCCTCGGCCTCGACGAAGGCGCGACACTCCGCGATCCGGGAGGCTATCCGTGAACCTATCCGTGACCCGTCGAAGCACCCGAGCTGGCAGTTTTCGCCACCGATCCGCGACCTTCCGCGAGGCGGCCTCATGCCCATGATCGCCGGCGCGAGCATTCTCATCAAGCTCGGTGGCAACGCCATCGCGGGCGCCGAGCTCGCCGTCGTCGCGCGCGATCTCGCGGCTCTTCATCGCGGTGGCGCACAGCTCGTCGTCGTCCACGGAGGCGGTCCGCAGACGAGCGCCCTCCAAACCCAGCTCGGCCAAATTCCGCGGCAAATCGCGGGTCGCCGCGTCACCGACGAGGCCGCGCTCGATGTCCTCAAGATGGTCGTCGGCGGCAAGCTCAACATCGACGCCTGCGCCGCGCTCGTCCACGCCGGCGCACGCCCGATTGGCCTCCATGGCGCAAGCTCCCTCGTCATCGAGGCCCAACGCCGACCGCCCGCCATCCTCCGCGGCGGCCCCGCAGAACCGGTCGATCTCGGCCTCGTCGGCGACGTCGTCGGTGTCGATGTGTCGCTCCTTCGGCTGCTCATGCATGCCAATCACATTCCCGTGCTCGCGTGCATCGGCGCCAGCTCCGATGGGCAGTGCTTCAACATCAACGCCGACGTCGTCGCCAATCGGGTGGCGGTCGCGCTAAACGTCGATGCGCTCGTGCTCGTGAGCGACATTCCGGGCGTGCTCCGCGACGTGAACAACCCCGCGAGCCGCATCGCTCGCATGACCGAGGCCGAGGCGAACGCCGCGATCGACGGCGGCCTCATCACCAAGGGCATGCTCCCAAAGCTCGAGGAGGCGTTCGCGGCGATCCGCGCCGGCGTCGGCCGCGTCCACATCGTCGGCTCGCTCACCGAGGGCGCCCTCGCGCGCGAGCTCGAGTCACCCGGCAGCGTCGGCACCGCGCTCTTGCCCTAAGAATTGCGCTCTTTCCTGCGCCGAGCCGCTCACCCTCCAGCCATTGACGATCATCGAGGCGAATGCCGCGGCGGCGCGGTATAGAGACCGGCGCCGCAAGGTCCTTGAGCCATGAGCACCCCGATGGAGCCGACCCCTCGTCTCGACGCGCCGACCGAGAACGAGACGGAGACCGCGACCGAGTTCGAGACGGAGACCGACGAGGCCGCTGCCGATCCGAAGTGGTGGGAGGACCTCCGCGATTTCTACTTCGCGAGCGATCGCCGCGTGCTCGGGCTCACGCGCATCCTGCTCGGCTTCTTCCTCATCTTCGATCTCTTCCGGCGCACGCCCGATTGGGCGACGATGTACTCGAACGACGGCGTCCTGCCGACGCACGTAAACCTGTGGCGTCCGCAGTCAAACGGCTGGTCCGTCTTCAACGCCTTCGCCACGCGACCCGAGCTTTGGGCGCTCTGGGCCTTCGGACTCGTGGTCTTTTTCTGCCTCATGATTGGTTACAAAACCAAGGTGATGCAGATCCTCGCGGCCATCTACGTCGCGAGCATGAATGGCCGCGTGCTCTTGATCGAGAACGGCGGCTACGTCGTCCACAACCTCTTGCTCTTGTGGACTGCCTTCTTGCCGCTCGGCGACCGCTTCAGCGTCGATGCCATGCGCGCTTCGTTTCGCGCGAACCGTGAGTCCTCCGCCGCCGCGCTCAACGACCGCTCTTGCGACACCGCGGCATGGCGCCTTCGGCCACACACGAGCTTTGCCGCGCTCGTGATCCTGCTCCAGCTCGCGGCGATCTACGGCTTCAACGTGATGCACAAGACCGGGCCGGCCTGGCACGACGGCACTGCCGTCCACTACGTCCTCTGGGTCGATCGCATGGTCACCCCCCTCATCGGCATCACGCGCGAACACCTCCCTCCGTGGCTGCTGATCATCCTGACCAAATCCGTCATGGGCATGGAGGCAGGCCTACCGCTCGCCCTCCTCTCGCCGCTCGCACGGGTGTGGTCACGCCGCGCCGCGCTGCTCTTCATGGTGCTGTTGCACGTCGGCTTCGGCAGCACCTTCGTGCTCGGCCCCTTCGCGTGGGCGCTCTGCATCTTCTCGGTCCTGCTCCTATCGCGGGAGGACTTCGAGCTCATGAATCGGACGATGCGGCGCGTCCACCGTGCGCGCGCGCTTCACTTCGATCCGCGCGACGGTGCCGCCCTGTTCGCCTGTCGCCTGCTCAAGCGCATGGACAAGTGGCAACTCCTCACCTTCGTCGCCGATGAGAGCGCCCGCGGCCTCACCGTCATGGTGCCTTCACATCGGGGCAGTCCGGTAGCCCGCAAGACCGGCGTCGTCGCGCTCTACCACGCGATCGCCGCGCTGCCAGGTGGCCCGATCTTCGCGTGGCTCGCGCCGCTCGTGTTCGTCGCCCAGCACCTCGTGATCGCATGCTTTCGTTTTCGCGCCGCGACGCTCGCCCCCGCGACCGCGCCTCGAAGCGAGCTCGAGGACGACGCTCTGCATCCGCGAATCGACGCCTATTTCATGGGCGATTGGCTCTCCGCGTACCACAAGACGCGGGTCCTCGGTCGCACGCGCATGTGGCTCTTCGGGGCGGTGCTGCTGGTGCTCGGGCTCTTTCTCTTCGTCTACGGCGTGCCGCTCGCCCGCAAAGCGAGCCTCGATCTCAGTCGTAGGCTCCTCGGCGGCGACGCTGCGGCGGGCGGGCTCACCCGCGAGCGCATCATCGTCGTGGTCGGGGGCGCACTCGCCGTCATCGGGGCCTACAATTTCTTCAAACCCTTCGTCGTGATGAATCTCACGACTGCAGCGCTGCCAGCCCGCAAATGGCAACGAACGCTCGCGACGCTGCGCGAAGTTTTCTGCGTCGTCATGTTCTGCGGCGCGGTCAATCAGGCCCTGGTCGAGCTCTGGGTCACCCGAACGCTCGGCGCTCCGCAGCCCAACGAAGTTCGCATCCTCTCGCACAAGTTCCGTTATCTCCAAGGCTGGTTCATGTTCTCGCCAAACCCGGTCATGGACGACGGCACCATCGTGACCGACTGCATCACGATCGACGGCCGGCGCATCGATCCATTCTCACCCAACGCCCTCGGCACGCCCGTCGCCATCGCGCCGGATTTCGATCTGCTGCACTCCAAGAGCTTTGGCTACAACCAAATATGGAGTGACTACTATAACCGCATGCATTTGCCGCAAAACTCGGCATTTCGTAATGCGATGAAGGACTACATCTTTCGCCTCCCAAGGCGCAGCGGCAATCCCAACGATGCCATCGTGAAGGGCGCGGTCTATTGGGTTCACGACATGAATCCCCGCTTCCGACGCATCGGCTCTTACGCTTACGACCGCCAAGAGCTGTTCCAATTCACGAATCCAGACGCGACGGTTCAGGCGCAATATCAATCCTTCCTTGCCAGTGGCGGCGCCGACCCACCTGAAGCCCCATTGCCCGTTCCGCTCCCAAAGAAGGAAGAGCCCAAGAAGGAAGAGCCCAAGAAGGAAGAGCCCAAGAAGGAAGAGCCCAAGGGAATAGAGCGCCCAAACAACGATGAGGCGCCGAAGCGTGGAGAGCGCCCGAAGACCGATGAGCCACCAAAGCTGTAATGGGTGTTCGCGCGCGACCGCATCTCGTTTCTCCACTCCTATGAATCGCGGGGTGGATGAACGGCATTTCCAAGTCAATCGATGGCTTCGGGCGACTGGCGAGCCAGCCCGCCCCCTTGACGCGCTGCGACCCGTGCGTGAGGCTCGCGGGCACATGAACACTCGGCTCGCATGGCTCTCGTTGGCATCCCTTCTACCGCTCTTGGCCGGCTGCCCCGAGAAGACGGTTGGCCCGCCGATCGTGATCGAGACCATTCCCATTGGCACCGCCACAATTGTGAGCTCGGGCACGCCCCCAACGGCGGGTTCCGCTCCATCAGGCGCAGCTGCCAAGCCGCCAACGCCAGCTCCGACAGGCTCGGCCGCCGACGGCGGTTGGTAAGCCTTGGCCGCTCGGCCATCCTGTGCAGCGCTGCCCTCGTAAGCGGCGCGCTCACGTGCAATCACGGGCAGAACCCAACAAACGACGAGGCTCTCTCGCCCATTCGGATCAGTGCCGCTGCTCCCAGCAACGCGGCCACGTGCGCCTCGGCAACTGCCGCCGCAACTTCCGCGCAGGCGTCGGAGATCGACGCGGCCCTCGCGCACTTGCGACGCTTCGAGTCCGACGAGCGCGCGCGCACCGACTTCTCCCAGATGCCGCCATCGAGCGACAACTCAGGACCGAATCCGCACCGCCTGCTCGCGCTCGCGGATGGTCAGCACGCGCTCGGGTTCCTACGCAACCGCTCGCGTGTCGTCGTCCTGCGCCGCGAGGCCCACGCACTCACCGAGCTTGCCGGTCCCGCCCCGCCGACCCCGCACGCGCGCGCCAAGCGTGACGGTTCCGACAACTGCCGCGTCGACGTCGACGTGCTCGGCCACTCGGTCGCGTTACAGTGCGGACAGCGTCGCGCGCGCATCACGCACGATGGCCCGATCTGGGCGGCGCGCACGCATGCGGAACCGGCTACAGGCACGATCTTTCTCGTCGCATTCGGCGTCGAAAATCGGCCGCTCGATCGTCGCGATGGCTTCTTCGGTCACATCGATTCTTATGCCTATCTCTATCGACTCGAGGACGACTTCACGCCGCAGCGCGTAGCCGAACTCAACCTGTCGGAGCACGGCGTCGTCACGCCGAAGGCGAGTGTCTGGATGGGCAGCGCGCTCGTCGTCGTCGGCTACGGTGGCGACCGCGGCGTCGCGCTCACCATCCACGCCGCCACCAACACCTTAGCGGTCACGCGCAGCTTCGCAGCACCGCCGGGCACGACCGACCTCGCCGTCATCGGCGACTTGCTCGTCGCTGCCAATCCCCTCCTCGATGCGTGGGTCCCGCTCGACTCCACGATGGCCCCGCTCTTCGTCCGCGACGAAGTCCCGCTCGCCGACGCCCCCACGGGGAACAGTGTCGAAACTGCCGCAAAAGCCGGACCTTTCATGCTCGACCGCGTGCCTTCAGCACCCGCCGCAGTTGCCCCTTCAGCACCCGTAGCAGTTGTGCCTTCAGCACCCGTAGCAGTTGTGCCTTCAGCACCCGCAGCAGTTGTGCCTTCAGCACCCGCCGCAGTTGCGCGGGACGTGGCGCTCGCCGAGCGACGACTCGGTGAGGCGCTCGTGTTTACGACCCTCATCGCGCCTGCCAATCCGACAGCCGGCGCGCACAGCCGCTTCACCTGCGAGACGTGTCACTTCGAAGGTGCGGTCGATGGGCGACGCCATCACACGGGACGCGATGACGTCTACGCGACGACCAAGCCGCTCTTCGGACTGTTCAACAATCGCCCGCACTTCACGCGCGCCCTCGACCCCGATCTCACGCGCATCGCGCACGCTGAGATCCGCGTCGCCGGCGCCGGCAGCGAACACGATCCGTGGCACTCGCTCGACCTCGCGGACCACCCTTGGCTGCGACTCTTGCTAGCCTCGGGCGCGGGCGCGGCCTCAAGCGCGGCTTCGGGCGCGGCCTCAAGTGCGGCCTCAGGCGCGGCGTCAAGCGCGGGCTCCGGCGCGGCCTCGGTCTCCACCGATGAGACTGCCATTCTTGACGCCATCGCTCCTCACGGCGTCATCTCGCCGGAGACGCAGCGGCGGTCGCTGATGCGCTTCCTCATGGCCTTTTCGCACCCGCCCAATCCGCTCGTGGTTGAACGGCTCGAGCAGGCCGAACGCCGCAAACTCCGCCCCGCTTTCTCCGCGCTCGAGCGACACGGCGCCGAAGTATTTCGCGCGCGCTGTGAGCGCTGCCATTCGTCGCGGCTCTCGACCGACGACCCGAGCACCCTCATCCCCTTCGAGCATTGGGAGCGCCTCGTCCTCGACCGGCGCGGCGCGGTCGTGTGGGCGAAGGACGGCTACGAGCTGACCGGCGTGGTCCCGCTCGTGCATCCCCGCGGCGCACGCCCAAGCTCACTCCGGCGCATCGCGCAGAAGCGTCCGTACTTCACCAATGGCTCGGCCACGACGCTCGCCCAGGTCGTCGAACATGCGCGCTTCGACGGCCACCGCTTCCTCCACGCCGCTGATTTTAACGCTGCCGATTTCACCGCCGCCTCCGAG
>SHZB01000232.1 GCA_009692485.1 Myxococcales bacterium | reverse complement strand
ACGGCTTGCGAACCTTGTCCCGGAAAGAGCCACGCTACCTTCATCCGATGAGTCCCTCCTGCGTGCGGGCGCGGACGCTAGCCGGCACCGCGACAATTTGATTTCACCCGCAGCGGAGTCCGTCGTGCGGGCGCCGACGCTGGTGAGCCCGATTGCCTGATTCAAGCTTGCAATGCCGGCCTGCAACGCGCGCCTTTCCGCTCTGTTTCACACGCGCGCGCATCGGTAACGGCGAGCCCGCGCGATCGCTCTGCTTCACATCCGCGACACACCCGCAGGCGCCCCTTGCGCCGTGATCGCAAGAATGGGAGGAGCGACTCGTGCACTCGGGCCCCCCGCTCAGCTCGCGTGCCCGCGGACGGCCCCCGGGACGCTTCACGCAGCACCATCGCATGACGGAGCTGACGCGCCTGCTCCACCAACACCCGGGCGGCGTGACCGTCGCGGAGGTCGCGGCTCAGCTTGCGGTCACGCGGCGCTCGGCACGCCGCTATTTGTGCGAGCTGCGTCGCGACCTCGAGTCGATCGCGGAGCAGGACGGGCAGCGGCGCTGGCGCATCCCCGCGATCGATCTTCCGCGCCGGCTGTCCTTGCGTCGCACGCAGGCCTACGCGCTCTTGGCGGCACGCCCGCTCTTCGAGCCGATGCGAGGCTCTGCCGTTCACCAAGAGCTCGAGCTCGCGGCCGAAGATCTGCTCGGCGTCGCGCGACGGCCAGGGCGCGGTCCCAACGCCGGCGTGAGCGATGCAGAGCTCGAGCGGCGATTCCGATATGTGCCATTCGGACCGATCGACTACGCGGCTCGAAGCGCCGAGCTCGATGATCTGTTTCACGCCGTCGCGGATCTTCGCCCGCTCGCGTGCCTCTATCCCGGCGTCGATGGCACGCTCCGGCGACGCGTGCTCCATCCCTATGCGCTCGTGCTCTACAAGGAGGCCATCTTCACGGTGGCGCGCGACACGGAGGCCCCGGAAATATGCGTGCTCGAGCTCGAGCATGTGCGTCAGACGCGCGTGTTTGCGAGCGAGCGCTTCGAGCTGCCGCCGGGCTTCTCGCTCGACGACTACGCCCAAGGGCAGTTCGGGCTATGGCGCGCGACCGCTCCGCTCGAGCGCGTCATCATCGACTTCGATGCGCGCGTGGCCTCGGCGCTGCGGGCGCGGCGCTTTCATCGTTCGCAGGAGCTTCAGCCGCTCGAGTGCGGCGGCGTGCGCATGCAGCTCGCGCTCGGTGACCTCGCAGAGGTTGCGCCGTGGGTGCTGGGCTTCGGCGCGCTCGCTACCGTGCTGGAACCCGAGGCGCTCCGCTCAACCGTGCGCGCATCGCTCGCGGCGGCCCTCATGCGCTACGAATCCGTGCCGTCCACGCTCGAGCGGAGACTGCCGGCGCTCAAGCCGAGACTGCCGGCGCCGAAGCGCGCACCCGTGACGAAATCGAAGCCAGCAACGAAAGCACAAGCGACGAAGCGCGCACCGGAATTGAAAGCGACGAAGCCGAAGCCAACGCCGCAGACGCAAGCGACGAAACCGAAGCCAACGCCGCAGACGCAAGCGACGAAGCGCCGAGCCGTGACGAAGTAGAAACCCGCTACTCGGAGGCGAGCTGTGGATCTCTCAGCGTGCGGTAGCGCTGGTAATAAGCGAGCACCTTGATGACGTAGTCCTGCGTCTCGCGGTAAGGCGGGATCCCGTGATGGCGCACGACGGCGCCCTCGCCCGCGTTGTAGGCCGCGACCGTGAGCTCGAGGTTGCCATTGAACAGATTGGCGAGGATTCGCAGATAGCGAGTGCCGCCGAGGATATTCAGGCGCGGATTGAAGGAGTCGCGGATCTGCATGCGGAGCGCGGTCTCCGGCATGAGCTGCATGAGCCCTTGCGCGCCAGCGGTGGACACGGCGCGCGGGTCGTAGTCGCTCTCGACCTTGATGACCGCGCGGACCAGCTCCACGGGCAGTTGATACAGCGAAGCTGCCTCCCGAATCGCCCCGTCGTAGCGGCTGAAACGCTCGCTGGAACGGTCCGACGGCGGCACGGGCACGACGCCGGCTCGCGGCTTCTTGCGGCCTTCGCGCGTGCGTAGATAGAGCTTTCCGCGCGGCGTCCGCACGTTGGAGAAATGCATCACGCCGGCCGCGTCGGTGAACGAATAGATGTCCGCCTCGGCGTCCTGCGGCACCCCGAGCAGGGCTGCGAGCACCACCATCGCGACCCCGCGCCGCACGCAATTCCATGTCTTCGGGCGCGCCGACATTTCGTAGAGCGTAGTCTCTCACCACCATCGAATCGAGGCTGAATTCGCGGTTGAATTCGCGCGTGAATGAGCGGCTGCGTCGCGGCTGAATTCGCGCCTCAAAGGGCGGCTAAATGCACGGGTGCGTGAGCGACGATCTCGAGGTCGAGCGCGTCAGTCCGTCAGCGCGGCCACAGACGAGTTGGCAAGCCGCCGCCCGCGACCAGGGCGAGCACATCCATGAACAGCGCGACGGTCACGTGGACGAAAAAACCCCAATAGACACTGCGTGTCCGCATCGCCAAGGACCCGAGCGCCACGCCCGCGACGAACGCGACCGAGGACTCGAGGTAGGGTTTGCCGTAGTGGATCATCACGTACGGAACGCACATCGCGAAGATGGCCCCGCTGCCGAGGTTCTTGCGAAGCGGCGACAACATGAACCCTCGAAAGAACAGCTCGAGCGCGAAGAACTGCGCGATGTACAAGACCTCCCAGATCGCAAAGTCGAGCCAAGAGCGCGACGCGGATTTGTAAAACGGGTAGTAGCTCGCAAACTCTGGCGAGCGCGACACGAGGAACACGAGCGGCACGACCACGGCGAGGCAAGCGCCATAGATCCACGCGTGCTCCGTGAGCCCCTTGGTGCGTAGACCCATGTCGAGCAGAGAGTCCTTCGGGAAGAGGAGCTTCCAGAGCGCGAGCGGAAAAATCGTGTAGCCGACGACGCGCGTGAACGACCACCAGCCATAGCCGTAGAGCTCCGCATAAAACCGGGCATCGATGAAGCTGCCAAGGCCCGCGCCGCTCTGTTCGAGCTGGGTGAGCCAGGGCCGCACGTAGGCGCTGTAGAAGCGATGCCCGCCGTAGTACTCGTGGGCCGTGAGCACGAACGCGGTGATGGCGAACATGGCCCACGGGCGCACGTCGTTCTGACCCGACAAGCGTAGCTGCATGCGATGATCCGTCGCGGCATCGTCCAGCTGTCGCCACGACCGCCGAAACATCAGCCACAAGAGCGGAGCGACGGCCGCGTACGCGATGAGCGGCAGGACCATCTTCACGAAAGCGCCAGAGATCCCAGGAATTTGCGGGAAATCGAAGTGGTGCTGGGCTGAACTCATCAGCCCGAGACCACACTTGCCGGAGCGCGCATCCTCATCGCCGCCTGCAAACGCGCGAGGGTCAACGCGCGACCGAGCAGCTCCATGACGTCGAAAATTCCCGGCGAGAAGGTCCGCCCGGTCAACGCGACGCGCGCCGGCTGAGCGACGGCTCCGAGCGCCACGCCCTCGGCTTCGGCCCAGGTTTTCACGGCGTCTTCGAGGGCCGCGGCCGTGAACGATTCGGCCTGGGCGAGTCGGTCGTGGAGCCCACGGAGGACATCGCCCTTGTCCGTCTCGAGAAACTTCGCCTTCGCCGCCGCATCGAAGTTTGGCTGTGCGGCGAACAGCCAATCGACGCTCTCGGCGGCCTCCAGAAAGGTGTGCGCGCGGGGGCGGACGACGCTGAGCACGCGACGAAGTTTGTGCTCGTCCGCCTCGCCGTAACGCGCGGCCACGAAGGGCATGAGCGCGGCGAGGTACGCGTCGTCACTCATGAGCGCCGGGGTCTTGAGGTGCTCGTAGGCGACGGCAGCGAGCTTCTGCGCGTCGAAGCGGCCATCGGCGCGCGTGCATCGTGCCCAGTCGAATTTCTGCGTGAGCTCGGTGAGTGAGAAGATTTCTTCGTTGTCGAAGGACCACCCAAAGCGAACCAGGTAATTGAGCAAGCCCGCGGCCGAGATCCCCTGCTCGCGATACTCCGCGACGCTGACGGCGCCGTGACGCTTGCTGAGCTTGTCGCCGCCCTTCCCCAACATCATCGGAAAGTGAGCAAACTGCGGCGGCTCTTCCCCTAATGCCAAGTAGATGAGCAGCTGGATGGGGGTATTGATCATGTGGTCACGACCGCGCCCGACGAGCGTGATCTTCATCGTGGCGTCATCCACGACACAGCCAAAATTGTAGAGCGGGACGCCATCGGACCGCACGAGCACGACGTCTTGAATCGTGTCGTTGGGCACGCGCTGATTGCCAAATACCAGGTCCTCCCAACCGGTAGTTCCGGCGGTCGGTGCGCGCAGCCGAATGACGTAGGGCTGGTCTATTGGCCAATCGGCAGGGCCCTTGTCGCGCCACCATCCGGGGTAGCGAAACTGCGCCTTCGGATCACTCTGGCGCAGCTCTTCGCGCGCGCGGTCGAGCTCGAATTTCGTCGCGTAACAGCGATAGGCACCGCCCGAATTCACCATCCGTTCGGCGGCCTCGCGATAGACGCTCAAGCGATCCATCTGGCGATAAGGCCCATACGACCCGCCGCGGTCCGGCCCCTCGTCCCAGGTGAGCCCAAGCCAGGCAAGCTCGCGCAAGATCACGGCCTCGTTTTCGGGTGTGCTGCGCTCTCGGTCGGTGTCCTCGATCCGCAATACGAAGGTCCCGCCGGTCTTCTTGGCCCACAGCCAATTGAACAGCGCCGTGCGGACACCGCCGATGTGGAGATACCCCGTGGGGGACGGCGCAAAACGGAGGCGCGGCTTGTCCATGTGCGCCCCGTCTAGTCGAAGTTGCGCGGCGGAGATGCAAGATCCCGCGAGCGCTGCGCCGCAATCAGGCGCGAAGTCCCACGCCCTTCAGCCGACGGCGACGACCATCACCACGGACAGGATGACGACGGCGACCGCCACGGCCACCGCCAGGGTTGCGAGCTCGGTGCGGTCACGCTGCCGAAACGCGAGACCGAGCCTACGAAAGCTCCTCGTGTCGAGGCTTGGAAGCGCGACGTCCGCCCCCCTTGCCGCGGGCTCACGCAGCCGCGCTTCTTGATCGAGCGTCCGCGCTTCGTCGAAGCGCCGCCGAGCCTCGTCGTGCCGTCCGTCCTTTTCGAGCGAGAGCGCCTCTTCGGCAAGCTCCGCGATCTTCATCCGCAGCGCGGCGACGTCTTGTGCCCGGCGTGCCTCCTCGGCGGCCCGCGACGCGACGGCAATGAGCTCACGCGCCTCGGCGGCGAGCCCATCGATTTGCGCGGGCTGCCCGGGCGCGAGCGCCGGCATCGCAGCGAAAAATGGCGCGGTATTTTGCGTGGCTCTGGCCTGCACGCGGACCAAGTGCATCGGCTCAGAGTCAAACGGCGCGCGCGGAATCGTCATCGACTCGAGTCCGAAGGGCGCGTGCGGCATCGTCACGTCGTCGGTGCTGCCTTCACGGGACGCGGTTACGGGCGGGGCGGCACCGGAGCGCGAGGCTTGTGCGCTCCGCATCGAAGTGGGGGGCGGTGCGCTCGAGGCGAGGCGTCGGGGCACCGGTGGCGCCGCCGGATCGGGTGACGCGACGATGCCCGGCGGCTCGGCGCTTCGCACGACCCCGCGCGTGACAGAGTGAGCCACGACCGTGAGGGTCGAGTCCGCGCTGCCGATCGGAGAGGGCACTTCCGGTGTCCCTCTTCGACTGGGCCGAGGGCGACTGCGCGTTGCCGCGTCGTCGTCGATCGCGACATTCTGGTGATCATCCTCGAGCCGCGGGTGACTCGCCAAGAGCCGCTCGGTCGTCGCCTCGATGCTCGGGAGCCGCACCCGTCCACGTTGGGCGACGACGTCACTCGCAAATTCTCTGGCGGCGTCCGAGTGCTGCACCATCGTTGGACCATCTTCGCCCCAGTCGACTTGGTGACGCCGGACTCGCTCGGATTCGCTCGATTGCGCCGCCGGCGCGCCCTCGACGTCGGACGACCCAAGCGCGAGCGCGGCCTCCGACTGGGCCATCAGCTCGATGAGCTGCGCTTGCTCGGTTTGGGCCGCGGCCGCGAATTCCCCGCCGATCGCGCGGTCGAACCAGCGCAGCTGCCGCAGCGCGTTGCGGCGCACGAAACGCGCGAGCGCGGCATCGTTGCCGTCACGATAGCCGTGGGCCGACAGCCACTCATCGAGGCGCTCGCACAACAGCCGCGCGGACTGGTAGCGCATGGCGGGATCTTTTTCGAGGCAGTGTTCCACGACCTCGACGAGCGCTCGATCGAGCCGCGGACGAAGCTCGCGCAGATCGGCCGGGCGTTGTTCGACCACCGCGCGCATCGTCTCCAGCTCGTTCGCCGCCGTCCACGGTCGACGCGCCGCAAAGAGCTCGAACAAGACGACGCCGAGCGTGAAAATATCCGAGCGTCCATCGAGCCCATCGCCGCGGATCTGTTCCGGTGACATGAATTGAGCCGCGCCCTTGAGCAGGCCGGTGAGCGTGCGGGTGATGCGCTGTTTGGCCTTGGCGATGCCAAAATCCGCGATTTTCACGGTCCCGTCCGCGCCGAGCAGCACATTGCCCGGCGTGAGATCGCGGTGCACGAGCTCGAGCGGCTCGCCAGTCGGGGCGCGCTGCGCGTGTGCGGCAGCGAGGCCGTCCGCGAGGCAGCGGCCGAGATACACGACCATCCGCTCGCTGAACATTTCGCCGGTGTCGACGACGGTCTTCATCAGCCGCGCGAGCGACACGCCGCGCACGAGCTCGACC
>SHZB01000231.1 GCA_009692485.1 Myxococcales bacterium | reverse complement strand
ACCAGGGCCATTCGATAAAACCAGCACATCGCCGCTGGTTTTCAATCGTACCGGGTCGAAGTCAAATCGGAGTACTAACATGCTCCCAGTAGCGGTCCAGGCCGGATCCACTAGCAGCGGATACCCTTCTTCCGGCAAGGTGATCGCCACTGTGCACTCAGTCGCACCCGGCGCGGTCGCGCGTCTTCCCCATGGGGCGCGCGGATCGCGGTCGTATGAGCAACCGTCAACGCGCACCGTGAGCTCACGCCGCTCGCCATTGCCGTCTACCGCATAAGGGGCATTCATGCGCAGTCGTGGCGTGCCGCTTGGATCGATAAACTCGAGCGTGCCGCTGTCTTGCAGCATGCGCATGCCCGCGACCTCTTGACCGAGAGCCACGCGATAGTGCAGCTCTTTGGCGGCCGGCTTGGCCTCGTAGAGCAAATAGTCTTCGGTGCCTTCGACGTTGGCGCGGTGGAGCACGTCACCGCCGCCGGGCGCTGCGTTCGGGTAGACGAGGTAGCCGTCGGCGACCTCGGCGCGTACGTGTTTTGCGCCTTCGAGCGTGACCGTAACTGCGAGGCTCGATGCATCGTCGCGCAAGTGAAAAGGCTCGTTCGCGTGCTCGGGGAGGGTTACGTGCGCGTTGTGGAGCACGGTCTTCCAGGCGCCGTCGCTGAAGCGGGGTCGCAGCCTTCGTCCATCGCGATCAAACCCAAGTGCGAGCGAGGCCGGCAGCACCGGGGAGGTCGTCGTTTGGGTTGCGCCGTTCGGCTCGGGCGGCGTGTTGCGAGGAGCTCTTGAACTCAGCCGATACGCCTTCGCCTTGGTCACCACCGCGCGCGCCGCCTCGCTCACGGGTTCACTGACGGCCTCACTGGCGGCCTCACTGCCTGTGTTGTTGCCTGCCTTACGGTCTATTGGGCTTGGGTGGTGTGAGTCGGCGAACTGTGCTTGGCCGAGCGCCGCGGTTTCGGTGGCGAGCCGTTCTTCGCGCGACTCATCGCCCGTACGAGTCGTACCGCAGGCGGCGGCGAGGGTGAGCCCGAGCGCGGTTGTCCAACCATACGTTTTTAGCTGTGTTCGCATTGGTTTTCCCCTCAAAATGCGTAACCCGCGGTTACGGTAGGCAGCATGATGATGGTCGGTCCGTACGCACTTTCGCGGCTGATCGCGGCGTTACCTGGAACGCAGTCGACCGCCGTCGGCTTGGTGAGCCCGTCGCAAGAGCCCGCGACGAGCCCGAGATCACCGTAGGCGTGTGCCGGGCCGTCGAGAAATAGGATGGCCGCGCCGAAGCCGACGCCGAGGCTCACACCGTTCTCGAAGCGCGCGCCTACGGTGAGCTGCGGCAACACGAACACGGCGACTCCGTTCGTTGGCGCGCCCGAGCCGTCGGCCACAACGGGCAGGCTGCTGCCACTCGCGGTCACGTTGCCCGTGATGGAGTCCGTGGCCGCTGCGAACAAGGCGCCGACGGCGACGTCCGCGCGAGCCTGCAACACCTTGCCGAGCTTGCGCCGGTAGCCCAACCCGAGTCCGGCGATCGGCCCTGACAGCCGCAGCGTGTCGGTCACCGCGTAGTTGGTGGTGATTGTTTCTTGGCTCGCGTCCGAGCCGGCGGTGAAGCTGCCCGCGAAGCTCCGCTCCAGCGTTTTGCTGGCCTGGAGGTAGCCGCCGACGGCCTCGAGCCCGAGTCCGAACCAAAGCTCGTAGCCGAGCCGCGCTCCGAGCCAGTAACCGCTTGCGAGCGGATCCGCCGAGCAACGGACGGTGCTGCACGACGCCTCGGCCCCACTGCCGAAGCTCGACGCGAGCGCACCGGCGCCAATCGCATCGAAGTAAATCTCACCGACGTGCCGAACGTTCCAGCGGGCGTGCGCTCCATTGACGACGAGCTTGAGGGTAACGTCGGCGCCGCTGCCGGCCGTCACTTGAAAAGACTGCTTGCCGCTGACGTAGCCCTCTTCGAGCGCGGTGAGCGTGTGGCCTCCAATCGGGAGCCGCCCTTGCCATCTGCCCCGGCCGAGTGGCACTTCATCGAGCATCAGCTCGGCCGACGCTGGCTCGACAAGCACGCGTTGTTCCTCGCCGAGCGGAGCGAGCAAAGCCTCGGCCGTGACGGTCTGGCCGAGCACCACGGTGATTCGCTTCGGGGCTGAGCCTTCGTTGCCGCGTTCCAGTGAGAAAAGATGCGGGCCCGGTGACAGCGTCCCTTCCCATGGCACCGTGCCAACGTTCGCGCCGTCGATCCGCACGTGCGCACCGAGCGCGCCTGCGCCGTCAACCCGCACGCGCCCCGCTGCCGCGAGTGGCTCGAGCTTGGCATCGACCTGGGTCGTCTGTCCGAGCTTGACGTCCACGTTGCTGCGGAAGGCGCCGAAACCCTCCTTGATCACCTGCACCACGTGCGGGCCGGGAAGCACCCGCACCGCCGCGAGGAGCGGCAGCTTGCCGCGCTGGCGACCGTCGATCACCAGCATTCCATCGACGTTTGCGATAAGATCGATGCTGCCGACCTTGCCCCGCGCGGCGCTCATCTCGGCCGCGAGTGTCGCGCGTTCGTCGTCACCGATATCGTCGCGGAATTTCGTGAGCAGCTCCTCGAAGAGCTCGAGAGCCTCGTCGAATCGCCCGAGCTGCCGCAGGCTCACCGCCGCATTCAAGGTGTTCGGCACCGACGCCACGATCGCCCGCGAGCGTAAGAAGTACTCGAGCGCACGCTGGTAATCATCGGCCATCGCGAGCGCGATCCCCTGGCGAAAAAACTCCTTGGCCGCCTCGATGTCCTTGGGCTCGTGCGCGGGTGCAGAAGGCGCCTCCACCGGCGCGGGCGTTGTAGAAGGCGCCGGCAGCGGGACCGCTCGGGCCGGCACGGAGGGCACGGCCGGCTTGCCGTATCGACCCGGCGAAGGTTGCGCGAGCGCCATCGCCGCGACCGACGAGGCAAAGACCCCGATGCTCACCGCACGCGCCACCCGCCCCAGCACTTGCCCCATAAAGCGTCCCTGTTCGTCGCGTAGTTTAGAGTGTGTCTGGAAAAAAGTAAGCGTGGACGAAGCGGCGAAGCGGCGAAGGTTTTGACAAAAGGACGGTGTGCGTCCGGCCGCTCACGCAGACCACGGCAACCAATCGAACCTGCCGCCTTCGCAACGCGCGCCGCCGACTTGCTCTCGCGGCGCTCTCAACCCATAAGAATCTCAGTCATTCACTCGGCTTGTTCGCCACGGGCAAGCAAGCTTCCTCCCAGCGCGAGGCGGGGAATGCGCGCCGTTGGATGCGCCGCGGCGCTCCACGCGGCGACCCACGCCGTCCATCCAACCCGTGTTCTTGCGAAGGCCACTTTGCGCAGATCGAGCACCCAACTCGGCTCGTCATAGCCAACGCCAACCACCTCGGGCTCGATGATGTCGGCGACAGCCCCGTGCACCGGGAAGCGCAGCTGCACATCGAACGTGGGTGTAGGCCAGACGACGATTCCCTGGTCGTCAAAGTCGTAGCGTCGCCCAGTTGGGATGTTCGCTTCCACCTGCTCGCGCACGAAATCAACCTCGGCTGCGTGGTAGAGCCCCACCAGGGCGTTCTCGAATAGGGGCACCGAGTCTCCTCCGGCGGCGAGCAACGCGGTCAAAAATCCCGGACGTTCGACGCTCGCTATCACGTTGGCAGACTGCGCCTCGAACGCGACCGTGCACCTTGCTCGACTTAAATCATTGCATATTAATTCGACTCGAATGCGACTCGCACTGAGGTGAACTGCGCCGACCGAAACCCGCCCATGCGCCCAGCGCGCGGGGCCATTGAGCATGCCGCAGAGTTCCCGCTCCACGAACCACCGCACGCGCGTCTCCACGGCACGGAGATCGTCCCGAATGCCTCGGAGGGAGCGCGTCGCCCCGACGCCGCTGCGATCCTTGCCGACGAGACGCCGATCGACCGCCGCGAGACTCTCGCGTTCCGCCGAACGGCGCAGTCGCCGAAAGAGCTTCGAGAGCGTACCGGAATGGAAGCCGGGCACGAGCAGGGCTCGGACCGTTTCACCATGGGCTCCGACGAGCGCGGGAGGTTGCCCCCCTCGGCGGCCGCCGCGGTAGAGCTTGTAATTCTCCTTCAACTCCCACGCGAGGAAGCCGAAGGCGCTCGGCGCGAAAAACGCCGTCACGACGGCAAAGCCCCCACCGATGACAGGTCCAAGCGGCGAGGCCGCGTCGCGAAGGAACGCGAGTAAGTCGGACATGAACGGCAGCGTGAGTTTGTGGGCGACGGTTACGACTGGGACGTGCTTTATCGGGTTGACCTCGGGCTCGACCATCAAGGTGACGTAGAGCCGCACGACGTAAGCGATGAGGCCGAAGGCCACGCCTGCCGCCCCTTTCCACGCGAGCAACGCCGGACCGGCCGCGCCGCGGAAATGCAGTGCCTCTTCTACCCGAAACATGCCGTGCTCGAGACCGTCGAGCAGCGCCTCGAAGAACCGAGCGACAACCCGTGCGATGCCAAACAAGAATTTGCGGCCGACTTGATGCCAAGCCGGAACGACCTGCTCGAAAATGGTCTCCTCTATCCACTCACCTAAGCGGGACCACAAGAGCATCGCGAGGGCGAAAAGTCCGACGGCGCCGAGCGCGAGCTCACGCGGGGCGTCGTGCCCGTGAGTGTGCATCCAACGCCAAGACGCGAGCGCCACAGCGGCCGGAACAACGACGCCGCGAATGACGAATCGCGCCCGCGGCTGCGCGAGCCATCGGCGCAACGCAGGGTGACCAAATAAAAGTCGCGGCACCGTTGAAAATAAAAACGCGAGCACGCCGCCGATGAGCCCGAGGACCTGCGACGCGAGACCACGAAGGCCGGGCGAGTGGAGCAGCCCGAAGATGAAACACGCAGCGGTTGCGAACGCGGTGGTGGTCGTGGGGTCGAATTTGGCAAAGGAGAGCTTGCCCAAATGAGGCAAAACGACGTGACCATAGGCCTGGAGGACGACGAACGCGCCGAGGACCGGAACGACGGCGAACACCATCAACGCGCGGCCGATACCCGTCGCGAAGAGCAAACGGCTCGCGATGTGTAGCCAGCGCAGGTAAAAATCACTCGTTCGGTATGCACCGTCGAGTGCCACATCGAAGATGCGGTCGAGCCGAAGCAACGGGTCGCTTCGAAACACGGCGGTGACACCTGCGAGGTCGTCAAGCTTGAGCTGATTGCGCGAGAGTCCGTCGCGGATCGATCCGAACGAGACGAAGCCTCTTCGCGAGACGTCATCGAGCCACTCTTCGATCAGCTTGTCGCGCGCCACCGACTCAGGTGAATTCGACGCGCGGAGGCCCGCTACCTCGAGCGCCTTGCGAAGTGCCGGCCGCAGCGCATCGCGCAAATTAAGGTCCGCCTGACCGGAAACAACATCGAGGACCTCGACCAGCACCGAGCGCTGGGCGAATTCCAGTCGCACACGGTAGGCCATTACGGACGCCCGCCGAAGGGCATGAACCGCGCGCAACTCGCGCAACATCGGCAACCCCCGCACCACCTTTTTTTTGCCGAGCGAAAATACGAACCCAGGGATGTCGACAACCTGCTCGACGCGCTCACCCGCGAGTGCGGCCGTCTGGAGCGCGAGCAGCAGGCGCGCCTCCTTTGAGTAGCGACCGGCGCGCGAGGCCGCTCGAGCGAGCAGTTCGAGGAGGGATTTGAGGGAGACCTTCACCGGCTGCGCGACGCGCATGACCCGACGCTCGAGCGAATAGGCCGCGGCGGAGAGGATCCGCTCCGCCTGCGACTTCACCTCGGCGTCCTCGACGGTACAGGCGCGAGCCGCGTCAAGCGCCGCACCGGCGTCGTTGCCCCCGGCCGCGGCCGCCTCCGCGCGCGAGACCCAGACACGGGCGGCGGCGACAGAAGGCGGCGTCACCTTGAGCCCCGTGAACTTAGCGTGCGCAACGTAGGTCGCGTACCCGACGCTCAGCTTGGCAGCGGCTCCGCGCTCGTCGTGCGAACCCACGGAATCCGGGCAACCGACCTCGAACAGCGCTCGATCGTCGAGGTCCTGCCGCAGCACAGAGAGGACCCGCGCCGTATCGGCCAATGAAGGAAAAGTCGTCGCGAGGAGCGTGGGCTCAAAGTGAACGTACTCGCAAAACATCGCCGCAAACTCGATGTAGTGTTCGCGGTCATCCGCCGGCGAGAGCACGCGATCGTCCTCGTCGAGCATCGCGCGGACCTCGTCGAATTCGACTTGACCGAGAGCATCGATCCGCGCGCGGAGCCTTGCCGCCCCCTCGGCGCCAACTAAAAACTGGCGCTCGAGCGCGGCGTGAACGCGAGCGTGAAACACGCCCCTCCATCGTTGGGACATCGCCTCCGGACTTGCCCCATCGACCCCCGCCGCATCGTCCACACTCAGGACGACCTCCTCCGGCAGCGCGTCGCCAGAAACGCCGAGGTCGCGCGGCAACCCGAGCGCCAGCGCATCGATGCGCGACAACGCATAACAGCGCGCGTGCGCCCCAAGCCCTCGCGCGCCCCGGTGAGCCTTGATCACCCTGCGGATCGTTCGAGCACCCACGCGAAAAAATGGAGCGCTCGGCTCAGGCACACGAAGCGTCACACCGACCTCCTCAACTAAGCGGCAGACTTTGCCGAAAACGAAACAGCGACGGGGCCATTTGTAGCAGTCCCCACCCCCGGACAACCACCACAAGCGATCCCGGTCAAAAATCGAGGCGTCATTCATCGGAGGGTTGCCCGGCGGGGTTGCCCGGCGGCACTGTTGCCCGGCGGCACTGTTGCCCGGCGACATGCAGCC
>SHZB01000230.1 GCA_009692485.1 Myxococcales bacterium | reverse complement strand
GTCACTACGACCGCTCGAGGAGCGCGCTCGAGCGGCGACGGCGACATCGGAACCAGCTAGTTTGCCGAGCGAGGTGCTCACCGCGCTGTTGGGCTCGGCCGTATCGTCGGCGCCCCCGAGGGCATCCACGCCGGCGACGGTCGGGCCATCTTCGCTTCGCACCGCATCGCGAGCCGCCTGTGCGTAGCCGACGAGGCGGAGGTGTTGGCGTGGTCGCATGGCGGCGAGCGTGATGGTGGAGGTGGAGAGCCGGCGGGCGCGCGGGCCGCCTGACGAAGACTACTTTCGCGGATGGTGAGACGCTAGAGTTCGCGAGTTCGGCTCACCGATGCGGTCGATCACCGCGAGGCGCACGCGCGACTCAACCCACGAGCCCGAAAGGTCCCTATGACTCAGCCGTTCCGCGGCCCCGGCTCTCTGGGCATGCACGATGATCTCGACGCGGTCCGCATCCTCGACCACCTCGTCGAACGCGCGGTTGCGTGCTCGGCGAGCGACATCCACATCGAGACGCGCCGCGCCGCCGTTCGCGTCCGCTTTCGCATCGATGGCGTCATGACCGAGCAAGGCAGCCTGCCGGTGGAGCTCTCGCCCGTGCTCGCGTCCCGCATCAAGGTGCTCGCGCGCATGGATACGACCGTGCGCAGGGTGCCGCAGGACGGGCAGTTCACGATCGAGCTCACCGGCGGCCGCGTCGTTCACCTCCGCGCCTCCACCTTTCCTGCCATTCACGGCGAGAAGGTCGTCTTGCGCGTCTTGCTGGGCCACAAACTCATCGCCCTCGACGGCATCGGGATGGAAGCCGCTGAGCTCGACACCGTGCGCCGGCTCGTCGGTCTCACCTCGGGGCTCATCGTCGTTTGCGGTCCGACGGGCAGCGGCAAGACCTCGACCCTCTATTCGATGTTGCAAGAGCTCGACACCGACAACCTCAACGTCGTCACGCTCGAAGATCCGATCGAGGTCGAGTTTCCGTCGGTGACGCAAGGCCAGGCCAACGCGCGTACCGGCTTCACCTTCGCGTCGGGCCTGCGCGCGATCTTGCGGCAAGACCCCGACGTCATTCTCGTGGGCGAGATCCGCGACGCGGAGACGACCGAGATCGCGCTCCAGGCCAGCCTCACCGGCCACCTCGTGCTCTCGACGCTCCACACCTCGGACACGGTCGAGACGATCACGCGCATCGTCGATCTCGGGGCCGAGTCCTGGATCGTCGGCAACGCGCTTCAGGCGGTCATCGCCCAGCGGCTCGTCCGAAAGCTCTGCGACTGCTGCGAGGTCGTGCCGCTCCCAAACGATCTCACCGGGGGCTACGAGGAAGAGCGCGTCGTCCTTTCCGCTGGGACCTTGGTGCGGCGCGCGCGGGGCTGCAGCACTTGCCATCAGACCGGCTACCGCGGACGCACCGGGATCTTCGAGGTGCTCGAGCTCGACGACGATCTGCGCGAGCTGGTGAAGGCGCGCGCATCGGCCCGCGCTTACAAAGAAATCATGCGCGACCGTGGTCTTCGGCGACTGCGCGAGGTCGGCCTCCGGCGCGTGGAGTCTGGCATCACCTCGCTCGAGGAAGTCCTGCGCGTGACCTGAGCGCGGGTGTAGTCGCTCGACTACGCTGGCGGACTCAATGTAGTCGATCGACTACGTTCGCGGACTCAGGCCTTGGCTGCTTCGAGCTCCGCGCCACCCATGCTGGCCTTCGCGAGCGCGAGCATGCCGCAGAGGCCCACTCCCCATCCCCAGGCATTTGCGGAGTGGAAGATGAGCTCCGCGACGAGGTACATGAAGCCCCACAGCGCGGGAAGGCCGAGGAGCAGCGTGAACAGCAGCTCCTTGGTGTAGTCCTCGAGGCCGAGCCCGAAACCCACGAACGCGATCGTGATCGCCGCTGGCATTCCGAGCCCGAAGATCCACGCGCTGCCCCACAGCATCAAGGCCGCAGCGGAGAGCATGAACAAGGCCGCGGCGGCGAGCATGAGGCGCCCAGGGGTCGAGGACATGAACGGTGTCGGCATGGTGCTTCCTATCTAGCGTCGTCGGGTGCCGCGGATCAACCTCCGTGACGCTCGGACCAGGGCCGGAGCAGGCTCACGCGACTGGGTGGAGGCCGCCGCGAACCCACGGCTCGGTGAGCTCGCGAAAGCGCGCCACGCTGCCAAGGCCGCCCATCACCGAGGCGAGCCCGAACTGGAGGCGATTGATGAACACGAACTCGCGCGGCAATTTTGGCACGTGCGGGATGGTCGGCATGAGGTCGCCATCGCGGAACGTGAGCCCCTTCACGCCCGTGGCGATCATGGTGACCGTCTCGCGCGCCTTCGCCGGCGAGCAGTGCCACTCTTCGGTCACGAGCGGCCCCATGAGAAACACCGTGTAGCTTCGATAGACCTCCCAGCTCGGGTCGTTCGGGTCGTAGTCGAGCACCTCGACGCAGGCGCGGTCGAACTCGACCCAGTCGCCGTCGATGGCCGCGGCCATGTAGCGCTTCATGCCAAGGATGAGCTCGGGCGTGAGGCGTTTGACGCAGCCGAAATCGAGGAACGCGACGCGTCCGCCGCCGAGGAAGCGATAGTTTCCAGGGTGCGGATCGGCATAGAGGTAGCCGTGTCGCAACAGCGCGCGAAACATGAAGCGCCAGATCGTCTTGCCCGCGAGGTTGCGGTCCGCTTGCGACGCGGTGGCGCAGAAGTCCGCGTAGCTTTGGCCGCCGACGAGCTCGGTCGTGAGGACCCTTCCGGTGCTCAGCGACTGGTGCACGCGCGGGATGACGATCTCGGCGTCGCCGGCGTGGATGCGTCGAAAAACGTCCGCCATCTCGGCCTCGCGCGTGTAATCGAGCTCGCTGAGGAACACCTCGCTGAGCTCCGCGAGGGTCTCTTTGGCGTTGGTCTTCGTGGCGAGCGGGCCGAGCATCGAGCCGAGCAGATGGATGCTCTTGAGGTCGTTGCGGATCGCCTTGTCGATGCCCGGGTATTGCACCTTCACCGCCACCTCGTCGCCGCCCTTCGTGAGCGCGCGGTGCACCTGCCCGATGCTCGCCGCCGCAAACGGCTCCCGCTCCCAGGTCGCGTAGATCTCGTCGGGCGTACCGGAAAGCTCTTCGCACACGACGGCCCACGCGGCCTCGGGCGACAGCGGCGGTGCCTTGTCCTGCAGCTTTTTCAGCGTGTTCTTGAGTCGCTCTTCGTAACCGGGTGGAGCGAGGCCATCGATGTAGCTGACCATTTGCCCGACCTTGAGAGGTAAGCCCTTCATCTCGCCGAGCGTCTTCAGCATCGCCTCGGCCGCGACCTTCGCGTTGCGTGCGAGCTTCTTGCGGGCCTCGCGCTGCTCGTCCTCGCTGCGATTTTTCTCGAGCCCGAGCGCGCGCTTCGCCCCTTCGAGGGCGAACGGGAGCCCCTTGGTGCCGAGCCCCGCGAGACGCGCGAAACGCCCGAACCGCGACGTCGGCGGTGTGTCTGGGGGCTTGCTCATCGGTCGGCGCAGCCTAACCGTCCGCGAGCGAACGCGCCCGATGAATTCGCGCGGGGCAGGAAGCCTCGTTCACCGCCGGCGGGGCGCGTTGCGGATCGCCGCGACGCCGAACCGTCCGAGCGTGTTGCGAAGCTGTTGGCGCACGGGCTGCGGCAAATCTCGCGTGCTTGCGTAGAGGCGCGGGCGGCTGTCCTCGACCACCGCTCTCAGCTCGAGGGTGCCGGTGCCGGCGCGGCGCAACACGTCCTCGAGGTCGTCGAGCAGCGCCTTCGGCAAGCGACCGCGCACGATGCGGAGGCGCGTGCCATCGTGGCGCACGAGGAAGAGCTCATTGCTGCGCATGATCGCGACCACGAGCGGCGCGGTGAGCAGCATCAGCAGTGCGAAGAGTGCGAGACCCACGGCCGGCGATTATGGCCGCCGTTTCGCCACGGTCCTAATCCGGCGAAGCGCGACGAGCGGCGCCGAGCGTGCGCGAGGAGCGTTTCCGGCGAGCGTGTGGGTCGGGCGCGGCGTGTGGGATTTCGTGCTAGACAGCGCGCCTCATGCGGATCTTGGTGGCAGGCGGGACGGGCTTCGTCGGCAAGCGGCTCGTGCGCGCGCTCGTGGCTCGGGGCGACACGGTGACGGTGTTGACGCGAGACGTCCCGAAGGCGAGGGCCGAGCTTTCGCGCGAGTGCCGCGTCGTAAGGTGGGACCCCAGCACGCGCGGCGCCTGGGTCGAAGAGCTGGCGTTCGTCGACGGCGTGATCAACCTCGCCGGGGCACCGGTGGCGGCGCGCTGGAGCGAAGCCTACAAGACCAAGATCGTGACGAGCCGCGTCGATGCCACCCGCGCGATCGTCGATGCCATGAAGCTCGCCGGCGAGTCGAAGGCACGGAACGCCGCACGTCCACGCGTGCTCGTGAATGCGTCGGCGGTCGGTATTTATGGCGCGAACGTCGCTGGTGTTGTCGACGAGGAAAGCCCGAAAGGCGGCGATTTTCTGGCCGACGTGTGCAGCCAATGGGAGGCGGCCGCGCTCGTCGCCGAGGAGCACGGTGTTCGCGTGGTCAGGTTGCGGATTGGTCTCGTCGTCGGTGCGGAGGGTGGCGCGCTCGAGCGCATGGTGGCGCCGCTGGGTATGTTCGTCGCCGGCCCGATCGGCAAGGGCGACAACGACGTCGCGTGGGTGCAGATCGACGACGTCGTCGGCATGGCGCTGTGGGCACTCGAGAACGCCGCGGTGACCGGTGCTGTGAACTGCACGTCTCCGCACGGGGCAACGGCCAAAGAGTTGGCGCACGCGCTTGCAAGCGTGCTCGATCGACGGCCGATCGGGATCCCGCGGGCGGTGGTGGCGCCGCTGCTCGGCGAGATGATCGACGTCGTGACCGGCAGCCAACGCGTCTATCCGCGCCGTGCGGTCGACGGCGGCTATGAGTTCAACTTCGCTCGGCTCGTGCCCGCGCTCGAGGCTGCGTTCATGCGCGACGCGGGCTGACGCCAGGTTCATGCGCGCGCCGGGCTGAATCATCGGCGGCCGCGCACAAAGTCAAGGTGGTGGTGCCGGCGTCGTCCGTACGCCCTCGATGCGTGCGTTCACCTCGGCGCCGACGATCAGAGCGATGCACATGAGCCAGATCCACACCAGCACCATGGCGATTGTCGCGAGGCTGCCGTAGAAGCGCGAGTAGTTCGCGACGTCCCTGACGTAGGTGGTGAAGGACGCCGAGATCGCGATCCAAAGGCCGAGCGTCACGAGCGCCGCGCGAAACCCTCGGCGCGTCTGTCCGGTGCGTCGCCGCGTCGCGTAGAGAAAAAAAACCGCGATGAGAAACCACAGCGTGCTGAGCGAAATCCCGATACCGAGGATGTTTCCTGCGGCGCCGCCGAGCCACGCGGCAAGCAACAGAACGAGGCCGCTCCCCGCGAGCAGCAGCACGCCCCCGATGACGAAGACGAGCGCCACGAAGCGCCGCGCGAGCCAGCTTCGAGGTTCGGCCCCGAAGATGCGCTCGAAGATCTTCATCGCCGTCGCGGCCCCCTCGGTGGAGAGATAGAGAAACGCGAGCAGGCTCAGCGGCGGCACCACGCTCGCTCCTGCTTCCGAGAGTCTCATCAGCTCGACGTCGGCGAGATTTGCGAGCGGTCGTGGCGCCATCTCGAGCATGGGTCCGAGGACCGCGGCGTTCGAGCGCCATAACTTGTGCATCGCCCAGCCGGTGAACGCGGCGAGCGGCGCGCTGCTCAAGAACACGTCGAAGGCGATCGCATTCGCGGCACGCACCGCGTCGTGTTCTTCGAGCGAACGGCCAACCTCGCGGAGCATTCCCATGGGACCGTAGCTCGTGCGCGGCGCTGCCTTCGACCAACGCTACTCGGCCGCGCGAATGTTGGCTGCGCAGCGAAATCCGATCGCGTCCACACTCGCCGTCGCGAGCTGAAAATAGCGCGCCGCGGGATTGAGCCAGTTCTGGTTCTCGCCGTTGAAGCCGCCGCCGCGGATCGCCTTGCGGTCGCCGGCGCTCGGCCCCTTCGGGTTGATCTGCGCGTCCGGTTGGTAGAGGGCGTACCAGTCTGCGGTCCACTCCCAGACGTTGCCGACCATGTCGAGCTGCCCGCTCTGGGTCTGCGCCCTCGGGAAGCTGCCGACCGGAGCCGTGCCCGAGTAGCCGTCGTCTTTTTCGTACATGAGCTTCGGGGGCAGAGGCAGGTCGTGCTCCGCGCGCCAGCGGCGCCACTCGGTTCCGGCGGCGTTCATGTACGTGTGATCGCCAGTGTCATCGCCCCACGGAAATTTGTGCCCGCGCGTGCCGCGTGCGGCGAGCTCCCATTCTGCCTCGGTCGGAAGGCGCAGGCCCATGGCGCGGCAGTATTCATCCGAGCGATACCAGTCGATGCAGTTGATGGGATGGGTGCCGCGGCCCGGGCGCTCCGCGTTGCAGAGCTCTGCGGCAGCGGTGAGCAACTGCGCGTGCGCCTCCGCCTCGGTGTTCTCACTCTTCGGATACGAGGGTCGCCGATCGGCCGGTTTGCACGCGCCGCGATCGACACATGCGCGATAGGCGTCGACGGTGACCTCGGTCGCGGCGAGGCAAAATGTGTCGAGGGTCACGCCGTGGGCGGGCTTCCAGAGGGGAAATGCCGCGTCGTTCGAGCCCATCGTGAATTTTCCGCCGATCACGACCTTCATGGTCTTGGGGCAGGGACCCTCCCACTCGAGCCCGGCGCCTGCCGCCGCGGCGCTCGCGCTCGCCGTGGCCGCGCTTGGTGCAGTCACGCTCGCAACTTCAGCGGGGCCCCGTCCGAACAGGAAGTAAGCGCCACCGAGCACCGCGACGGCAGCGAGGCC
>SHZB01000229.1 GCA_009692485.1 Myxococcales bacterium | reverse complement strand
AGCGGCGTCAATGGGCAGAGCGGCGTCAATGGGCAGAGCGGCGTCAATGGGCAGAGCGGCGTCAATGGGCAGAGCGGCGTCAATGGGCAGAGCGGCGTCAATGGGCAGAGCGGCGTCAATGGGCAGAGCGGCGTCAATGGGCAGAGCAGCCTCGGCCGCCTCCTCGACGTAGCGCACGGCGGCGGCACGGCACACACCCGCGAGCTGCCGCTCAAGGGTACGGACGCCGGCCTCGCGCGTGTAGCCGTCGACGATCGTCTCGAGGCCCGAGCGGGTGAAGTCGAGCACCTCGCTCGTGAGGCCGTGCGCCGAGAGCTGCTTCGGAACGAGATAAATCTCGGCGATCGCGAGCTTTTCGTCGCGGGTGTAGCCCGGCACCTCGATCACCTCCATGCGGTCGAGCAAGGCCGACTGAATGCCGCGGAGACTGTTGGCCGTCGCGATGAAGAGCACCTGCGAGAGATCGATCGGCACATCGATGTAGTGATCGCGGAAGGTCTTGTTCTGCTCCGGATCGAGCACCTCGAGCAGCGCCGAACTCGGATCGCCGCGCATGTCCGAGCCGAGCTTCTCGAGCTCATCGAGGACGAGCACCGGGTTGTTCGTGCCGGCGCGCTTCAGGGCGCGGATGATCCGGCCAGGCAGCGCCCCGACGTAGGTGCGGCGATGGCCGCGGATCTCGGCCTCGTCGCGCACTCCTCCGAGCGAGATGCGTTCGTAGCTGCGCCCCATCGCCCGTGCGACGGAGCGTCCGAGCGAGGTCTTGCCCACGCCGGGCGGTCCGACGAAGAGCAGGATGGGCCCCTTGAGATCGCGACGCAGCTTTCGCACCGCGGCGAACTGCACGATGCGCTCTTTCACCTTCTCGAGCCCATGGTGATCCTCGTCGAGGCAGCGGCGCACGGTGGCGACATCGAGCTCGTCCTCGGTCGACTTCGACCATGGCAAATCGGCGAGCCACTCGACGTAGTTGCGACCGACGTTGTACTCCGCGGACTGCGACGACATCGCGCGCAGCCGGCGGAGCTGCTTGCGAGCAACCTCGAGTACCTCTGCCGGCGGGTGTTGTGCGGCGACCTTGCCACGCAGCACGTCGAGCTCGTCGTCGTCCTTCTCTCCCAGTTCTTTCTTGATGGTCCGCATCTGCTCGCGCAAGAGATCTTCGCGATGCGCGCGCGACGTGTCCTCGGCGAACTCGCTGGCGACCTGTTTCTTCGTTCGCAAGAGCTCGAGCTGGGGCGCGACCATGGCGAGCACGAGCCGCACGCGCTCTTTCGGATCGAGCGCCTCGAGCACGCGCTGTTTGTCGGCGACCGCGACCTGGTTGGGCGGAAAATTCGCGGCGATCAAGTCTGCCAAGGAGCCCGTGTCCTTGACCTGGTCGAGGATGCTGGCCGTCTCGCGCGGGAGGTTCGGCATCAGCGTGAGCACCTCGCGCGTCGACTCGCGCAAGGCCGCGCCCAATTCTTCGAGCTCGACGCCGGAGCTGCGACGCTCTTCGAGCCGGGCGACTCTCGCGCGCATGTAAGGCTCGAGCGCGAGATCTTCGAGCAGCTCGATGCGGCCGAGGCCGTTGAGCACGACGGAGTAATTTTGCGGCCCGAGCCGGATCACCTTCACCACCCGCGCGATGGTCCCCACGCGGTACAGATCGCTGAAGGTCGGCTCCATCACCGACGGGTCCGCTTGGCTCACGACACCGACGAACGCACGCTCTTGACCGAGTAGTTCTCGAACGAGCCGCAGACTGCGGGGTCGACCGACGTTGACCGGCACCACCGACGCCGGAAAGAAAACCGCGTTTCTCAGCGGCAAGATCGGCAGCGAGTCGAGCATCGCCGCGATGCGACGGCTGTCAGGCCCGAGAACCATGCGACCAGGGTAGTGGATCGATCATGCCGAATCGATGCATCAATGAGCGTCGGCTGCGATCACCAGTCGTCGGGGAACTCTTGGGCCACGTTGGACGGCACACCGCCGGGCCGCAGCGACTTGGGCGGCAACTCGGAATCTGGTGCCGCGAAGAGAAACGTCTCGTAGTTGTCGAGCTCTGCCTTGAGAGCCCCTTTGTCCACGAACCCGAGATCGCACAACAGCTGCCCGATCGGCACCGTGGTTCCGCGCTGGGCACGCAGCAGGAGATTGAGATCCTGCGCGCTCATGAACCCGCGCTCGATCGCGATCTGGCCGAAGCGCTTGTTGACGTTGAACTGCACGTTGAGGATCTCGTAGACCTGGTTCGTGGTGAGCCTCTTGGTCTCGCGCGCGACGACGCCCACGCGTTTGCGCCGGCTCGTCTGGATGTCGAGGGCGGCCATGAGCTCGTCGAGCGTGACGAGGCTGCGATCGAGCAGGTATTTCCCGAACCCCGTGGTGTCGCTGGGCGGCGGCTGCGACTGAAGTGGCGCAGTGGCGCAGAACCGGCAGCGAAGCAGCTCGTGGCAGAGCGGACATTTCAGCGAGTTGCCGTCGATCGGCTGGTGGCAGTAGGGGCAGTCCTTCATCGCTTCGAGCCCAAAGGCTAGCACGCTCGACTACGCGCGAAACACCTTGAACGACCCGGATCCGCGCGCACCGAGGGCATGGCGGTGTGGTCGCGAGGGAGGCCGCCGCTGGCCGTCATGCGGCGGAAGCTTCGTCGTGCTAACCGGCAGGGCGAGACGGCTTGATGGACGCTCGAATGACTGCTCGAATGATGGCTCGATGGACCTTCGCGAGCGCGGTCGGGGCGATCGCCGCGCTGGGAATGGTGGGGTGCGTAGCTCGCGGTCCGGGGGCCATCGGACCGAGCGAGACCTTGCACGCCTACGCACGCGCGCTCGAGGCCGGCCGGGCGGACGACGCCTACCGCTACCTCACGGGCGACGCGAAGCGGACGGTCTCGCTCGAAGCGTTTCGCCGCATCGTGAAAGAGAGTCCCGCCGACGTGCGGGAGATCGCCCTCGCACTCTATCGGCCGAGCAGCGAGCCGATGGTGACGGCGAAGGTCGTGGGCGCGGGCGGCGAAGAGCTCGGGCTCGTGTACGAGGCTGGCAAGTGGGCCGTCGATGGCACGGGCATCGATCGCTATGGGCAAGGGAGCCCGCGGCAGGCGCTGCTCGGATTTTTGCGCGCATACCACCGCAAGCGTTTCGACGTCGTCCTTCGCTACGTGCCGAACGCCGAGCTCGAAGGCCGCGCCGATGGCTGGTCCGGCGCGGCGGAAGGGCTGACGGCGGGGTTGCTCGAGCAAGCGTGGACCGGCCCGCAAAAAGAGCAGATCGCGAGCATCGTGTTGGCGATCGAGGCCGCGTTGCCGACCGCGAAGCTCGAAGAGACCGAGGACCGAGCGGCGATGGCTTACGGCGCGGGCGCGACCGTGCTGTTCGTGCGCGAGGGCGGCGCCTGGAAGCTCGAAGACCTCGAATAGCGCGGACTCTCAGCGGCTCAAGTGCGCGGGCTCTACGGGGCTCGAATAGCGCGGACTCTCAGCGGCTCAAGTGGCGTTCGATCACGAGCGGCTGGGGCACGACCGCGGCGTCCGCGATGGCGAAGGCGTTCGTCACCCGCGCGAGGAAGGCGGGCGCGTGGGATGCCGAGCGCAGGTGCAGCCGAGCGAGCGGTTCGCCGGCGCGGATTTCAGAGCCCACGGTGGCCATGAGCTCGATACCGACCGCGTGATCGACGGCTTGATCGGCGCGCGTGCGACCGGCGCCCATGCTCACGGCGGTGAGCCCAAGCTCGAGCGCATCGACGGCGGTCACGAAGCCGGTGCGCGGGGCCGGGACCTCGACTTGCGCCTCGGCGCGCGGCAAGCGATCGGGCTCTTCGAGCACGCGCGGATCGCCACCTTGCGCCTCGATCATGCGCTCCATCACGCGGGCGGCGGCACCCGAGCGGATGGCCACTAACAGCTGTGCGCGCGCTTCGTCTTCGGTCGTGGCGACGCCGCCGAGGCGCAGCATCTCGCTCCCGAGCGCGAGCGTGCACTCGACGAGATCGGCCGGCCCACCGCCGTGAAGCACCGCGAACGCTTCGCGCGTCTCGATGGCATTGCCGATGGTGAGTCCGAGCGGCTTCGACATGTCCGTCAACAGCGCGCTCACGCGTTTGTTTGCGGCGGTGCCCACGGACACGAGCGCCTCGGCGAGGGCGCGCGCTTCGGGCAAGGTCTTCATGAACGCGCCGCGGCCGACCTTCACGTCGAGGACCAGCGCGTCGATGCCCTCGGCGAGCTTCTTCGAGAGGATGCTCGCGACGATGAGCGGGATGCTCTCTACCGTCGCGGTGACGTCGCGCAGGGCGTAGAGCCGCTTGTCCGCGGGCGCGAGCTCCGGGGTCTGGCCGATCATGCAAGTGCCCACCTCCGCGACGATGGTGCGGAAGCGCGCCAGACTCAGATTCACATTGAATCCGGGGATCGCCTCGAGTTTGTCGAGCGTGCCGCCGGTGTGCCCGAGGCCGCGCCCCGAGACCATCGGCACCGCCACGCCCGAGGCCGCGACGAGCGGCGCGAGGCAGAGCGAGACCTTGTCGCCGACGCCCCCGGTCGAGTGCTTGTCGACCTTCGCGCGCGGGAGCTCCGAGAGATCGATCACCGCGCCCGACGAGAGCATCGCGTGCGTGAGGGCGGCGGTCTCCGCGGGCGTCATGCCGCGAAAAAACACCGCCATGCAGAATGCGCTGAGCTGATAGTCAAGGACGGTGCCCTCGGCGAGCCCGAGGATGAGACTCTCGAGCTCGGCGCGCGAGAGCTCTTTGCCGTCACGCTTCTTCCGGATGAGATCGACTGGATTCATCGCCGCCATCTTGCCGAACGTGACCCGGATTCGCCCAGCGAAATTGGTCGACGAGCACCGTGTGGCTGGCGGGGTCGAGCGGATCGACGCGGCCAAATACCCAGCCGTCCACCACGCTCCCGTCGCGCTTGACCCGCAGGCGCACGAAGTGCTTGTAGCCCGGGTGGGCCAGCGCGCTGAAGCCCTGGTTCAGCTCCAGGCCGAGCAACGTCAGCACCATGAGAAAAGTGCCCATGCCAAGCGTGGCCGGAATGACCGCGACCGCACAGGCGATGAGCGCGTCGGCGCCGGCCGCGTGGTTCTCGCCGAAGAACGCATGGATGGCATGGTGCATCACCAGCGGGAGGATGCCGACCCAGGCTCCGTAGACGGTCGCTAGCGCGGCGATCGCGAGCTTGCGGGGCCGGCCCAAGCCGCCGATGAGGGTCGCAAAAAAGGCCGCGACGAGGCCGACCACGATGCAGCCGTTCGTGACGCTGCCGCCTCGCCGCTCGAGCAGGACGAGCGGAAGGTAAAGTGCCGCGATGCCAGCGTGAACCATGTATCCGGCGCGCCCCCAAGCGAGCTGCCATGGCACTTGAAGGGCGAGGCCGAAGCTCGCGCGAGGACCCGGGAATTCTGCTTCGGGACTTGGGTCGCACCCGTGCCGCCACATCGGTGCCGGATGCAGGAAAGCGCCGCCGCCGCCGGCGATGACGTGGGTCGCGCCGCCGAAGCTTTGCCGGCAATAGTGATGGGTGTCGCCCGCGAGCACGAGCGGTGCGTCTGCTTCGAGATCGAGGCCGAGCGCGTCGAGGGTCGCGACCCCGACGGGGTTGGGCTGGAGCATGGTGCGGACCGGATCGGCGATGACGAGCAACAGTCCGGGCGGCGCATCGCTGGCGCGCTCGGCGGCGAAGTGGCTGCGTTGTGCGAAGTCGACCTCGCTCAGCTGCCGATCGACGCCCCACAGCTCGAGGCGCGGCGCGAGACGCAGCGCGTAGTAGCTGGCGTTTTGGATGGGCACGTAGCCGTGAAGCGGCAAGGCCGGGCGCTTGGTGACGCGCGTGCCGACGCGGAACGCCTCGACCCACTCGAAGAAATGCCCCAGCTGCCCGGTGCGATCGACGCTGGCGTCGCCGGTGACGAGCGAGTCGCGCGCGATCCGTCCGCGTGGTGCTCGAAACATGCGCGCGAAGCCGTCGAGGCCGTCGTACCAGTCGTGATTGCCGGGGATGCCGAGCAACACGCGGAGCCGGCCGTCGACCCGCTCGCGCAGCACGCGATTGAAGGGCGCGCACACGCGGTTGTGGATCTCGAGCTCGGTCGCCACCGGGTAGGCCGTGTCGCCGCCAAAGAGCAGAAGAGCGCCGCGTGGCGCGAGGATCTCCGCCTCGCCGTCATCCGGATCGGGCACGACGTATTCGCGAAAGAGCATGTCGGCGACGGCTTGACTCAGCTCGCTGCAGTCCCCGGTGTCGGCGACGTAATCGAGCCAGAGATCGGATTCGAGCCGGTCGGTGAGCGAGCCTTGGGAGCCCGTCGCGCCGAGCAAGCGAGCCAGCCGCGCCGTCAGCTCGTCGGGGTCGGTCGCGTGCATCCAATCGCGTGCGTCGATGTCCTCGGTCGCGATCATGCTCGCCGCGAGGTGCCAAAGATGGCCCCAAAACGAGCGGAATCCGAACCATGCGATCGCGCGCGGAAAGCGCTTTCCGCGGTGAAATACGAGCACCGGCGCGTCGTCGGGGCGCGCGGCGGGGCGCACGGGCTCAGGCTTGGTGAAGGTCAACGCGTCCGAGCGTAGCTTTCCTTGCCGCGCATCGAAATCCTCGGCAATGTCCGTGGCGATGAAATACGGGGCGTCTCTCTTTTTGAGCGCGATTTTGGCGGCAGTGGCTGGGGCTTGCAGCGAGCCCGGGCCGATTGCCTCAGGCCCGAGCCCGACCGGGCCCGCGGCCGCTGCGACGACGGCGGGGACCACGGGCGCCACCACCGCGACGCCGCCCGGGGCCGCGACCGCGGAAGGGTCCGCCGCCGCCGGCTCCACCGCAGGCGCGGGTGCACCGAGCGCGGCCGTCCCCGATATCGCGAGC
>SHZB01000228.1 GCA_009692485.1 Myxococcales bacterium | reverse complement strand
GGTCACTCCGCATCCCCCGTGCGCCTTTGCCCACCAAGGAACCGCCGTCGATGAAGCCTTTCAACCAATTCCCCATTCGCTCGCTCGTCGTCGCACTCGCTCTTCTCGCTCCGCTCGCAGCGCCGACGCTCGGTTGCAACGGCACCACTTCGGGCCCGGGCGGCGGGTCGGTCGTGCCGGATGGCGAAGCCGGGCTCGTCGGCAAGGCGGCGCCGGAGCTCGAGGTCGAGGCCGTGGCGGGTGATGGACCAAAGTCGCTCGCCGAGGCGCGCGGCACGGTCACGATCGTCGATTTCTGGGGCACGTTTTGCAAGCCTTGCAAAGAATCCTTCCCGAAGTACCAGGAGCTGGTCGACACGAACGCGGGCAAGCTCTTTGTGCTCGCGGTGAGCGTCGATGACCCGGAGGACGCTCAAAAAGAGCAGCTCGCGGAGTTCGCCAAGCAGACGAACGTGAGCTTCCCGATCCTGTGGGACAAATCGAAGAAAACCGCCGCCGCGTACCCCATTCCGAAGATGCCGACGAGCTACGTGATCGACAAGAAGGGGATCGTGCGTCACATGCACGCGGGCTACTCGCCCGACGAGGCCGAGCACATCGCCAAAGAGGTCGAGGCGCTGATCGCCGAGTGAGCGAGCGGCCGTGTCGCAAGACGGAGCGCGGCTAGCTCCACCGTGTCGCAAGACGGAGAGCGGCTAGCTCTACGCATGCGCTCGCTGCGCGCAATCCTTCGAGCCGCTCAGCGCGCTTCGGAAGCGACGCAGCTCGCGCAGCTGCCGTAGATCTCGTGGTTGTGTCGCTCGATGCGGAATCCGAGTTTGTCGGCCACCTTGATTTGCAGGGCCTCGATCTTCTCGTTGTGAAACTCGATGATCTTGCCGCAGACGAGGCAAATCAAATGGTCGTGGTGGTGCTCGTTGCTCTCGTCGCTTAGCTCGTAACGAGTGCGCCCATCGCCGAAATCGCGCTCGGCAGCGAGCCCGCATTCGGCGAAGAGCTTCAGCGTGCGATACACCGTCGCATAGCCGATTTGCGGGTCTTGCTCGCGCACGCGCGCCAACAGCTCTTCGATGGTGAGGTGCCGCGGGCCGCTGAAGAACGCGTCCGCGATGCAACGCCGTTGCGTGGTGGAGCGCAGGCCCTTCGAGGCGATATAGGCCTCGAGCCGAGCGTAAAGCGGCGCCTGCCTCTGCATCATCCCTGCGTCTTGTCCGGTCGCACACGGCGCGCGTCAAGCCGCGACTGCGATTCGCCCCGCAAAGTTTGGCCCGTCGCGAGCGCCGCTGATAGCGCGCCGATCATGCGCCCGCGCACGTTGCTGCTCACGACGCTCACGGCGTTCAGCGCAATCGCCGTGGATCCGAGCGCGATCGTGGTCGACCTTCCATGGCTCGGTGCCGCGCTCTCGTTCACGAAGTGGACCCCGCCGTTTGCAGAGGCCACGGCGCGTGCAGCCAACGAGACATCGCCCTCGCTCGCGCGTGGGTCCGTAGTGGAGCCTGCAGTTGAGCCTGCAGTTGAGCCTGCAGTTGAGCCTGCAGTTGAGCCTGCCGCCGAGTCTGCCGCTGAGCCCGCGACCGAAGGCGTCGCCGTCGATGGCTCCAGGCCGCCGATCTTTCAGCCATCCACCGAGTTTTTGGGTGCGCCGAAGGACCGCGAACCGGAACGACTGCAGCGTGACACCGCGGATCTCGAGGTGTCGGATCAGCAGCCCTCCGATGCAGAGCGTCCCGAAGGCGACGATGCCGACACGGACGCGCGCACAGCAGCAGCTCCGAGCCTCGACGCGTTGCCTCGTCTGCTCGCCCTCGCGCGCGAAACGTGGATCTTCGCCGAGCCGCGTTTCGAGAGCCGGCGCCTCGGATATTTGCGTGCCGGCAGCATCGTTACGCGCGAGCCGAAGCCCGCGACCTCGCGCGGCTGCCGTCGCGGGTGGTATCGCGTCGAACCGCGCGGCTACGTGTGCGCTGGCTCACGCGCGACGACCGACGTCACGCACCCCATCGCGACGCTTGCGGCACTACCGCCCGATCGCACACAGCTGCCTTACCTCTACGGCCTCACGCGCTACCCAACGCCGCCGCTCTATGCACGCGCGCCAAGCGCAGAGGCTCAAGCCGCGGCCGAGGGCGACCTCCCGCATCACTTGCGCCGGCACACAAAGCTTGCGAAAGCGCCCGATTTCTTCGCACATCCGGCAACCGAGCCGCTGCCACCCTTGCTCGTCGACCACGCGCTCGCTCCCGGTCTCGCCGGCGAAGACCGTCCCGCCGATGCGGTGGTTCTCGGGCAGGCACGCGTGCGCTCGGGGTTCGCGATGCTCGGAGCGTACGACGTCGGGGGGCGGGCCTTCGGGCTCACGACCGATCTCGCCATGGTGCCGCTCGATCGCCTGCGCATCGTTCGGCCCTCGACCCTGCGCGGCGCGATCCTCAGCGATGAGCGGACGCTGCCGCTCGCGTTCGTGACCAAGAAGAAGGCCTTCCAATTCCAACGTACCGATGCGTCCGGGATGCACGCGGAGCTTCGCCTGGCCCATCGCAGCACCATTGCGCTCACCGGGCGCTCGCTCGCATTGCGCGGCGAGAACTACCACGAGGCGCGGGACGAGAGCTTCGTGCGCACGGCAGACGTCACGCTCGTGCATGCCTTCGATCAGCCGCCGAGCTGGGCAAAGAGCGGACAGAAGTGGATCGACGTTTCCATCTTGCGACAGACTCTCGTCGCCTACGAAGGCACGCGCCCCGTCTTCGCGACGCTGGTTTCGACCGGAGCGGACGGACTCGAAGACCATCGCGACAGTCACGCTACGATCCAGGGCACGTTTCTCATTCACACCAAGCACGTCACCGTGACGATGGACGGCGACACGCGCGGCGACGAGTTCGATCTCCGCGACGTTCCGTTCGTGCAGTATTTCACGGCCGGATACGCGCTCCATGCGGCGTATTGGCACGACGAGTTCGGCACGCCGCGGAGCCACGGTTGCGTAAACCTCGCGCCCGTCGATGCCGCATGGCTGTTCTCGTGGACGGACCCCGATGTGCCGGCCGGCTGGCACGCCGCGCTCTCGCTCAAGCGCGGAACGATCGTGCACATTCATCCTTGATGCGCGCCGAAAGGGGTGGCTGAGTCTCGCGCATGAGTGAGCCTTTGCCCTTCGAGAAGCTGATCGCCATTGACGAACTCTTGACCGAAGAAGAGCGCATGGTGCGCGATTCGGTGCGGCGCTTCGTGCGCGAGCGCTACCTCCCGAGCGCCGGAGAGTGGTTCGCGAAAGAAGAGTTCCCGACCCACCTCATCCCCGAAATTGCAAACATGGGCCTCCTAGGTGGGGGGCTCCAGGGCTACGGCTGCGCCGGGATGGGTGCGGTCATGTACGGCCTCGCGCTGAACGAGCTCGAATACGGCGACAGCGGACTCCGAAGCTTCGCGAGCGTGCAGGGCTCGCTCGTCATGTACCCGATCAGCGCCTTCGGCAGCGAAGAGCAAAAGCTGCGTTTCTTGCCGAAGATGGCAACGGGCGAGCTCATCGGTTGCTTCGGTCTCACGGAGCCGGACTCGGGCTCCGACCCGGGCTCGATGACGACCCGCGCGAAGAAGGACGGCGACGACTACATCCTGAACGGCACCAAGTTTTGGATCACGAGCTCACCCATTTCACACGTCGCGCTCGTATGGGCGAAGGTCGATGACGGCGGGGTCGAGTCCATTCGCGCATTCCTCGTCGAGCGCGGCATGCCGGGCTTCGAGACGCCGACCATCCACGGCAAAATGAGCCTGCGCGCGAGCCCGACGGGGGAGATCGTGCTGACCGACGTGCGCGTACCGGCGCGCAACATGCTGCCCGGTGTGGAGGGTCTCAAGGGACCGCTCGCATGCCTGACGCAGGCGCGCTTCGGCATCGCGATGGGGGCGCTCGGGGCGGCGCGCGCGTGCCTCGATACGGTCGTGTCCTATACCAACTTGCGCGTGCAGTTCGGCACCACGATCTCCTCGAAGCAGCTCGTGCAGAAACAGATCGCGGACATGGCCACCGATCTTGCGACCGGCACGCTCACGTGGATGCACTTCGCGCGGCTGAAAGAGAAGAACGGCAGCATCTCGCCGGTCCAGGTCTCGCTCTGCAAACGCAACAACTGCAAGGTTGCGCTCGATATCGCCCGCAAATCCCGGGGTTTGCTGGGCGGCAACGGCATCTTGCTCGAGTACCCGGTGATCCGCCACATGCTCAATCTCGAGAGCGTCTACACCTACGAGGGCACGAACGAAGTGCACGAGCTCATCCTCGGCGGCGCCCTCACCGGCAAGTACGCTTTCTAGTTTGCTCGTGGCCACCACAAGCGTCTCCGGCTCCCTCCTTCCGCGATGCGGGGGAGGGCTGCGGAGGGGGCCCGCTCAATCGCTCGGCGGCACCGCGACCTTGCGGCCAACACCGACGACAAACACCTCGTAGCTCACGCCGCGAACGGCCTCGGGTCGCAGCACGCGAACTGTGTCGAATTGGTGGCGCACTTTCTCTTTCACCTCGGGGAATTGGCCGCCCATGAAGATCTTGCCGACGAAGACTCCGCCGGGCTTCAACAGCGCGAGCGCCACGTCGAGCGCGCGGTCGAAGAGCTCGAAGCTGCGGATCTTGTCCGTCTGTCGGTGCCCCATCGTGTCCGGCGCCATGTCGCTCAGCACTACGTCGTAGGGGGCATGCTGCGCGAGCTCGGTGCCGAGCGTGAGGGCGTCCCCTTGAAAAAACGTCCCCTGCCGCGGCAAGGTCACGCGCAAGGGACTCCGATCGACGGCGAGCAAGCGTCCGCTCGCACCGATTTTCTCGCACACATACTGCGACCAGGAACCCGGCGCGGCGCCGAGGTCGAGCACGTGCAGCCCGCCCTTCAAGAGCCGCAGTCGGTGATCGATCTCTTCCAGCTTGAACACGCTGCGCGCGGCGTACCCAGCCTCTTTCGCGCGCGTCGCATACACGTCCGGCTTCGCATACGGATTGGGGCGTTGCCGCCCCGCCCTCTTCGGTGCACGCGTCATCCGCGATTCCGTGCGACGCAGTGCGATTCCGTGCGACCGAGCGCCGGCCTCAGGCCTTGGGCTTGCCGGCGTTCTTTCGCTTCACGGCGCCGCGCATGCGAACGACCGCGTTGCGCGAGCCCGGCACGCTGCCTTCGAGCAACACGACCTGCTCGTCGGGGAGGATCTTCGCGATCCGCTGGCTGACGACCGTCACGGTGGCGTTGCCCATCTGGCCCGGCATTTTCTTGCCGAGAAACACGCGACCCGGCGTCATGTTGGTGCCGATCGAACCGCCGTGGCGCCGCCACTCGTGCGTGCCGTGCGTCATGTTCAGCCCGGCAAATCCGAACTTCTTGACGACGCCTTGAAAGCCGCGACCGATCGAACGCGACTGGACATCGACGCGCTGGCCCTCTTCGAACACGTCCTCGACGCGCACGATCTGACCGACCTCGTACTTCGCCACGAACTCTGCCGTGGTGCGCAGCTCGCGTTGCACGGCGGGCACCTTCTGGATCGCCTTCTCGCACGCGACGCGCACGGACTTGCTGGCGTTCTTGGGCTTGCGATCGCCGATGCCGAGCACGAGCGCGTCGTAGCCGTCCTTCTCTTTCGTGCGCTTGGAGACGACGATGCAGCCGGCCTGCACTGCCGTGCATGGGACGACGGTGCCGTCGGCGAGAAAAATCTGCGTCATGCCGAGCTTGGTGCCCAGGATCCCGGGGTGGGTGTTCATCGTGGCCCTCTATCAGCGCTCCAATGGGGGTGTGGTTTCAGCTGCCTCCGCGTCGCCGTTCCGTTTCGGAGCGCATAGAACCGGGCCCTCCCGACAGGAGAGCAGGCGCACTTGGAGGGGGCGCACCATACTCTCCCGCGTGCTGAAGGAAAGCGGAAAGGCGGGGCCGCGCGCTGAAGGAAAGCGGAAAGGCGGGGCCGCGTCTTTGAGGGTATGCCTCCGTTCGTGACGCAATCGTGCGCGCCAAGTTGCGCGGCTTGGGGGCAGCTACTACGCTCACGGTCTACGAGGCCCGGTTCATCCGGCCTGCTTACTTCTCGCAACAATTCTTACGAACAGCGACTCGCCTGCAATGCGGCGGCGCGTCCCAACTCGACGGCGAGAGATCGCCGCCAGCTTTGACACTTCGATCGTTCCGGCGCTCAGCGCACGGGGCCATTTCCTTGACCTAGGAGAGGCGCTCGTGCCATGACACCGGGCCGGAAAGCCGGCTGCCGCTCTGCGGACGACGCTCACCGATACCCGAATCTCGATGTGGAGGAATGAACATGAATCGTAAAGTAATTCTGGTTGCGGGCGCCGCGTTGGCGCTCGGTCTTGGTTCCATGGCGGCGTGCGTGGTCGAGGTCGTCGACGATCTCGGCTCGGGCGGCAGCGGTGGGAGCGGCGGCGCCTACGCGACGGTCGGCGTCGGTGGCTCGGGCCAGGGTGGCGCGGGCCAGGGTGGCGGCGCGGCAGCTTGCGTGACGTGCGGTGATTGGGTCACCGCGTGCGCGTCAGACGCTGGCTGCGATACATTGGTGGTGTGCCAGGGTACGAGCGAAGACCTCGCCGCTGCGCTCGGCGATTGCATCTGTACGGAGTGTGCCGATGCCGCAGAGTGCGGTCCGACGTGCGACGACCCGACCGACGCCTGTGGCACGTGCCAAGGGGCGGCGGCGACCGCCGCGTGCAAGGCGGATTTCGACGCCTGCGCGAACGACACCTGATTCAAGCTGCAGTCACCCCAACTCGCGCTTCGGCGTGAGCGAGCGGGCCGCGGAGAAGTTCGCGGCCCGCGATTTTTTTGTCCGCGCTGCGCTGACCGAGGTCGCTGCGCATCTGCCCATGGAGGCCCATTGAGGCATC
>SHZB01000016.1 GCA_009692485.1 Myxococcales bacterium | reverse complement strand
GTTCTCAGCCCGCGATGTTGTCGCTGCGGCTCTGCGGTCAGCCCGCGCCGCCCGCGCCGCCCGTGCCGCCGCCAGGAACCACGCAGTTATCGCGAAGCTTTGCCGCGCTGCCGGCGAGCTCTGCGCTCAGCTGAAAAGCGTCCTTGCAGCCGCCCGCGCTGTCCGTCGTCGAGCACCAGTCGCCCACGAGCGTGATCTTGGCCGCGCCGTCGCGCTTGCACTTGTTGGGCTTTTGGCCATCACCGTAGGTCGCGGGATCTCCGCTCAAGAGCACGCACAGCGACTGCGCAAGGAGCTCGACCGTCACCGCATCGGCCTCCTCGAGCGTGATGTGCCCCTCGAGCTTGCCGCCGTTGATGAAGTAGTCGATCCCCGCGTCTGTGTCGGGCAGGCAGTTGTTGACGGGCTCGAGTCCGGCGGCGTTGAACTTGCCGATGCAGTTGTGGTCCGGGCTGAGCTGGCCATCTTTGAGGACCGCGTTGCGAAGCGGCAGGTAGACGGCGCTCGTGGCTGCGAGGTCGAGGTAAATCGGCACGACGATGCGGTCGATCGCCGCGGTCGAGAAGCGCAGATCGGCGTCGATGGTGAGCTTCGCATCGGCAGGTTCGACGCCGAGTTTGTCGTCGTACGCGTAACAGTAGCCACCCTTCGGATCCGCCTCCGGAAGCGCGCCGCCCGTGCGAAATGTTCCGGCCGCGAGGTCGAACTCGGTCAAGAGCGAGAAGGTGCCGGTGCCGGGGACGTTGCACGCGGGCAGGTTGATGTTGACTCCGTCGGAGACGATTTTCTGCACGGTGACGGTCGTGAGCGCTTGTGGCTTCGTGATCGACAGCTGAGACAATCGCAGCGTGAATTTGTCGGCGCCCGCGTTGTCGACGAGCGCCAGACACTCGCTCTCGATCGCAAGCGCGGGGCACGCCGGATCTTGGGGTGCGCAGCTGCCAGCGCCGGTGCTCGCGGTCGTCGCCGGAGCTTCGTCTTTGCTGCTACAGGCGCCGGTCGTCGCGAGCGCGGCGAGGCCCGAGACCACGGTGAGGGTCACGAAACGGCGGCTGTGAAGCGAACGGAAAATGCTCATGGTGAGGTTACTCGGCTGCAATCTGGTTGAGGGTGCGGATCCGCGCGACTCGGGCGGCGACGTCTGCGCGCGAGAGAGAAGCGACGCCGTCGGTGCCGACGTGCTCGACCGCGAAAGAGGCGGTCGCGGTGCCATGCACGAGCGCGAGGCGCATGCTCTGGTGATCGTAGCGCCCGCGTTCGGCGAGATAGCCGAGGAGCCCACCGGCGAAGGAGTCGCCAGCGCCCGTAGGATCGACGACCTGCTCGAGCAAGAGCGCCGGAGCCGCGAACACGCCCTCGTCATCGAAGTAGATCGAGCCGTACTCGCCGCGCTTGATCACGAGCCGTTTCGGCCCGCGCGCGAGGATGTCTTTTGCGGCTCGCGCGATGTTGTGGATCCCGCTCAGGAGGCGCGCCTCTTCGTCGTTGATGACCAACAAATCGATGCGACGAAGGAGCTTGGCGAGGAGGGTCTCTTCCCCGGTGATCCAGAAATTCATCGTGTCGGCGACGCAGAACTCGGGCTGTTCTAGCTGCTCGAGCACCTCGAGCTGAAGCCCGGGGTGAATGTTGCCGAGCAAGACGAGCGGCGTCGTGCCGTAGTCCGCCGGGAGGCGCGGACGAAAGTCTTGAAACACGTTGAGCTGCGTCTCGAGCGACGTGCGCCCGGCCAGGTCCTCGTGATAGCGACCGCGCCAACGAAACGAGAGTCCGTCCGCCCGCTCGATGCCGAGCGTATCGATGCCGCGCGCGCGCATCGCCTCGAGCGTCGCTTCCGGAAAGTCGCGGCCCACCACCGCCACGACGCGAACGGGCGCGAACGCGGATGCGCTCAACGAGGCGTAGGTCGCCGAGCCGCCGATCACGTCTTCGAAGATCGTGCGGGGTTCACCCGTGCGCGTCGTCACCGGGATTGGGAACTCGAGGTCGTCAAAGGCCATCGAGCCGACGATCAAGATCGACTTCGTGCTCACGTCGCTGTCCTGGTTAAGAAAAATGGTACGCGCTGGGGCCTATTCCCGCCGAGCGCGCGGGACCCTAGCGCCGCCCATGGCTCGAATCGAGCCCCGAATAGCACAAAACAGCGTATCGGCGAGCCCAGCCGCGCAGCACTCAGCCGCGCAGCACTCAGCCGCGCAGAACTCAGCCGAGCAGCCACGAGAGCTGGGCTCGCGCATCTGCGGTGATCGCGTCCGGGCTCGTCATGATCGCGCCCTTGAGCGCACAGGTGGCGGGGCTTGCGGTGAGATCGGGTAAACGCCGAGCGAGACCGAGCATGACGGCGTGCGCGTGCTCCACCATCGTCCTCAGGCGCGCAACGACTGCCGTCACATCGACAGCACCTTCGCTCTCGTGCCAGCAGTCGTAGTCCGTCGCGAGCCCGAGCGTCGCGTAGGGCAGCTCTGCCTCGCGTGCGAGCTTGGCCTCCGGCATGTTCGTCATGCCGACCAGCGATGCGCCCCAGCTGCGATAGAGGAGGCTCTCTGCGCGCGTCGAAAACTGCGGTCCTTCCATGCACACGTAGGTGCCGCCGTCATGGACTCCGAAGGGCTTGCCGCGCTCCCCAGCCGCGAGCGCCACGGCACAGGCTGCGTCGTAGGTGGCGCGTGCGAAGAGCGCGCAGATCGGGGCGGCGAAGGCAACGTGCGCTGCTATGGCATCGAAATACGTCGAGTGCCGGCGCTTGGTGAGATCGATGATCTGATCGATCACGACGAGATCTCCGGGGGCGATCGATTCTTTCAAGGAGCCGGTCGCGCTCACCGAGAGCACCGCGCTCGCGCCCAGTTTTTTCAAGGCGCAAATGTTCGCGCGGTAGTTGATCGCGTGCGGTGGGATGCGGTGCCCGCGGCCGTGGCGCGGCAGAAACAAGAGCTCGGCGCCGTCACCGCTCGCGAGTCGAGCGCGGACGATGGCGTCGCTCGGCGCACCGTAGGGAGTCTCGACCGTGATGCGCTCGAGCTCGACCACGCCGGGCACGTCGTAGAGGCCGCTGCCACCGATGATTGCGAGCTTTGTCATCCTCTTCCGCTCCAGTTCCGCTCAGGCGTCGGGCTCGCCGAGCGTGGCCTCACGCGCTCGGGCGAGCAGGGCTTCGCAGCGATCGGCGTGACGGGCGCGGCGGCAGCGTTCTGCGATCACGATCGAGACGATGCGCTCTTCGGCGCGGTCGAGATCATCGTTGACGACGACGTAGTCGAAGAGGCCATAGTGGGCGATCTCTCGCTTTGCGTTTGCGAGCCGCCGGCGCGTCGTCGGCTCATCCTCGGTGCCTCGCCCGCGCAGACGGCGCTCGAGCTCCGTGAGCGACGGCGGCAAAATGAACACGCTGACGGCGTCCATGACACGAGCCTTGATCTGGCGCGCGCCCTGGAAATCGATGTCGAACAAAATGCCGTTCGCCGTCCTGCGCGCATGGTCGACCTCGGAGTGAGCCGTCCCGTAAGAGCGCCCGTGGACGACCGCCCACTCGGCGAAGCGCCCCGCACTCACCATCTCGCCGAAGGCCGCGTCGTCGACGAAGTGGTACTCGCGACCATCGACCTCGCTGGGGCGCGGCGTGCGCGTCGTATGCGAAACGCTGAAGCGCAAGTCCGTGACGCGGCGGCGAAGTCGCTCGCACAGCGTGGTCTTGCCGGCACCCGACGGGGACGAGACGATGAGCGTGAGGAACTCTTCCGCGCCGGCCAACTCAGACCCCTTTGCGGCGTCGGATCTCGTCCATCATGCGCGCGTATTCGATCTCCCAGGTGCGCGTGCCTTCCTGGACGTGCTTGAGCTTGCTGCGCACTTCAAGATCGACCTCTTTGTCGAGATCCGCGGCAGCGACGATGAGCGGACGCATGCGTCTGCGCAGGTCGTGATCCGCGGCGAAGACCTCGTCGATGTTGTTCGAGTGCATGAGCATCTCGAGCAGCTGATCGAGCACGAAATCGAGCGCATCTTCGCCGACCTTGATGCCGGATTTTTCGGCAGCGTGCTTGACCGCGCGCCCGAACTCGCCCGTGGGCATGCCGCGTTGTTGGACGATTTCTCTCGCGCGCGACTGGACGGCATCGACTTCGCGGACGTAGCTCTCGAGCACCGCCTCGACGTCGCGTTCGACCTCGCGCGGGCTCTCTGCATCGATGTCGCGGGCAGCGATCAGCGCTTTGACGAGCTTCTTCGCGAGCGGTGGAATTTGGTTTGGATGCAGACGCATGGCAAATGCTGGCGGTGACGGACGGCCCGCATCGTGGTGCGCGCCCCCCGGAGAGTCAACGGCGTGGCGAAGCGCGTGTTGCAGTCGAAGGGTGGCCGCGCATCGGCACAGCATGGGCACTGGGCACAGCATGGGCACAGCAGGGGCACTGGGCACAGCATGGGCACAGCAGGGGCACTGGGCACAGCATGGGGCACTGGGCACTGGGCACAGCATGGGCACAGCGCGCTCGGGTCGAGCGGGTTCAGGTCCCGAATTTCGTGAGAAATTTTCGAGCCAGCGAATCCAAAATCGCGGCAAGATGGGTCGCGTGTCAATCGACGACGGCGTTTGCCCGCGGTGCGGGTGCGTGATCGGGAGAGCGTCGCCGCGTTCGTGTCCCCAATGCGAGATGGCGAGTTCTGTTTCGCGTGTGCCGGAAGAACTGAAAGAGCCGCTTCCCAGCCTACGGCTCGATTTCCCAGAGGCGGCGCCCTTGCCCGTGGCGGTAGGTAGGGTTCCGCTCGTCCGCACGCTGGTGGCCGCACCAGGCAAGGCGGCCATCGGTGGCGACGACGGTGGCAAACTCAACGTGCAATTCGGGCTCGATCTCGAGGACGGCGCGGACCTTCGCCGCGATCTTCCGAGCGCCACGACGACCGAATCGGCCATGAATGCGCTCGACGATGACTCCGATCTGGTGGGGACCGGCCTCGAGCTGCAATCGATGTTGCCGCCCGCGCCCGATGCGTTCGCCGCCCAGAAGAAGAACGCGTTGGCCGCGACCCAGGCCCCAGGATCCGGGTCGGCCAGCGCACCCGCGGTGGTCGCAACAGTCCCCCGTGCCTTGAGCGTTGCAGAACAGGAGGTCGCCGCGCTTGGCGGCTTTGGACCGCCGCCGACATCGCTGCCGGCCACCGTTCCGTACGCGCTACGTACGTGGTTGCGTCGGCGCACCCTCGAGAAATTGCTCGCTGGCGAGGTCGATGATTACGCCAAGCAGCGGCGCTTTCTGCAAGAGAAAATGGCTGCACTCGCCGATGAGGTTCGCAGCAAGGCCGGCTGTGCGGCGGACGATCCCTTCGAACTCGCGTTCAAGCCCATCGATGACTCTTCCCAGGCCGTCTCGCTCCGGTCGAGTGAGCTCGGGGAGGCACGAGCCTCTTTCGACGCGAGCACGCGGGGACTCGACGATGAGGCGGTCGTGCGGGAAACGGAGCGCGCCGCGATCTTGGCGCAGCGCAAGAAGGCGCAGGTGGTGTTGGAGGATGGGTGTGCCCACCAGGCGCGCGACCGCGCGGCGTTGTTACAGGCGAAGCGTGGCCTCGAGGTGGCTCACGACGCGGCCGGGGCGGCGGCAGGAGCTTCCGAGTTCGCGCCGCCCGAGTTCGCGCGTCGCATCGTCGAGCTCGAGGGCCAGAAAGCGCGGCTCGAGCAGGCGCTGCGCGGTCACGACGTCGTGGTCGCAGAGGGCCGGAGGGCGGTGCAGGAGGTCGAGCGTAAGCTCTCGCAGCATGACCGCGCGGCGGCCGCGATCGACGCGCGGCGCCAGAGCTTGAGCCGCGACGCTGACGAGCTGCAGAAGCAACGACGGACGGCCGTAGAATTTGCCCAGCAGTCACGACTCAACGCTTACGAAGCGGCGCTGCGCCTGCTCGTCGTCGAACATCCAGCGACCGTTGGCGAAGCCGCGATCGCGCAATTTGCCGAGATCTGCGGCGTCCGCGATGTGGCGGAGCGCGAGGTCGAGAAATTGCGGCGCGCGACGACTTCGTACGATGCCGAGGCTTACCGGCGTGGGGCGAGCATCGGCGGTGCCGTCATCGCCGCGGTCGTTGGCGCGCTTGGTTTCGTGCTGGCTCGCTGACCCGCTCGCGCAGTCAGCTTCGTGTTGATGCGCTGAGCCCCTCGCGATCAGGAGCGCGTCGGACGGCGAGCGCGGGAGCTTCGCGCGCCCTCGAGGAGCAGTCGCCGCATCACCGCATCGCGCTGTCGTTTCTTGTAGCTGGCGTGACTCGCGTCGCCTTTTTCGTTGGCCTCTTCGGTCTCGCGATCGATGATCTGAAACTCGCACATGCCGAAGATCACCGGGCCTAGCGAGCGCGCCTCGGGGGACGCGGCCTCGAGCAGTGCCGGCGGTACCCGCACCGGCACGTCGACCACGAAGTGGATGATCCGGTAGTCCGTCGCGCTGAAGCGATTGTCGCTGAGCGTGAAATCATCCGTCGGCATGCTGCGGCGCGCGAGCTGAGCCAAATGCGGGTGTGCATCACAGTAACTTCGGAAGTGAACGACGGTGTTGATGCTCTCGCCGGGCACGACGTAGTTGAACGCGAACAAATTGTGCGTGAGGTAGAGAAGGATCGGAAAAATGTCGTCTTTGCTGCGGGTGACGATTCGAAATCGCTGCTTGTCGTAGATCGCGGACGCGTGGGCTTCGCGCTTGCTCAAGAGCTTGGTGTAAATCGAGGCGCGCCGCTTACGTCCGCCGACGAACTCCGTGATGGGCAGGCCCTCGGCGAGCATCTGTCCGACGAGACGGTAGACGCGCTCTTCGATGAGCCGGAACAACTCCAGATCGGAGAGGGCGAGCGAGTACTGCAGCTCGCGTGCCTCCACGTGGTGGATGATGTGCATCGCCTTGAGGATCGTGCACGCGCTGAGCTGCCGATTGCCCTTGGTCGAGGCCATTCGCAACAGTCCCACCACGCTCGCGTCGGCGACGGCGCGCGGGATCGCAAGCTCGAACTGCCAGCGGAGGTAGTCGATGGCGCTGGTCTTGATCGCGTCCAGCCGGCGATTGTCGTCCGCACCGGTCGGGTCGAACGCGTTGGTCTCGAGGAAGCGCGCCGCCTCGTCGTCGGTCTCCAGGTGCAGCCTCTGCCAGTCCACGACGGACTGACCCTCGAGGATGAGCCGCACGCTCTCGAGGTCCATGAGCGACAGATCGCTCAGGCGCTTGAGCGCGGTGAGCCGGGACGGAAATACCAGGGCTGTCGGTCGAGGAGGCATCCGGCGCGCATTCAGGGTTTCAAACACCGGCGCGTCGCGCGCCGTGCGTTCGCGGTCACGGGTCGGTCTTGGGCTGGCCCGGCAGCCCGCCCGGGAGCTGCTTTCCGACGTGCAGTGTCCCGAGGAAAATGCCGACCGTCAGGAGCAGGACCACGACATGGCCGAGGTGGGCGCCACCGTATCCAACGGCCGCGAACGGCGCGAGAGCTGCGAGGTACCAGGGTGCAAATCTCATCTTCTCTCCTCGGTCCGGGCTACTCGGATGAATCATCCGCGAAGCACGTGGAGCGCCTATCGAGGCGCGGCTTGGTCTGCAAAAAAAGCCAAGTCTGCCAATGAAGCTAATTGGTATGCCGATGTGAGATAAGATGCGACGTTGTCAGCGGGTGGGCCAACAAGTAACGAGTCCGCCGCGGAGGCACAACGATTTTCGACAAAGCAGCTGGCGCGCCAGGCTTCGGCTTGTTGCAATTTGCGCAAAAATCTAATGTGATCTCAACGCGTTGATGGCGGTTGTCAAAGGTCGAACGGAGCTTTCATTTGCGTCCCCTCGGCCACGCCGGATTGGCTCGCCGCCCGCGGGTGTGTTAGTCGAGCGGCCGTCATGCATTGGTTTTTTGCCACGCTGTACACGATCGCAGCCGTCCTTTTCTTCGGTTTCATGGGCTGGGTCGTGACGCGCATGGCGCACCTCGAGACGGCGAATTACTGGATGGGCCGCCTCATTGTCTGGGACCTCTATGCCGTGGCGGCGATCCTTTCCTACGTCGCATTCGTCGGTGCGTGGCACCTCTGGGAGAAGCTGACCGGGCGCATGGAGCCAACCCACCCGAGCAACGACAATCCCGAGGGGCGCAGCGATACGGCATAAGACGGCGCTGGCGCTGGCCAGCTCGTGGGCGGTGCTCGCCGGGCAATCCACGGCACGCGGCATAGGGCGGCGTCACGGAACCGGGATGGCGAACTTCGTCCCGTCGTCTACGACGAGCTGGTGCTCGACGGTTTCAAGCGGCTCGTCAGCTCGCTTGATGGCGATTCGCACGCGGTAGGTCCCGTTGCGGACCGAAAGCGCGAGCGATGCGCGACGCTTGGCGCCGGTCGGGTAGGCGGCGCGCAGGGAGTGCAGAAGCTCGTCGTCGGCGTCTCGGCATTCGACCTCGAGTTCGCGAACCTGCTCCGGCCTTGCGAAGACGACGTCGAGCACGCGCGCTCGCGGAGCGTAAGACCGCAACAGTGCGAACGACGCGATGAGGCCGACGCCGACGATGACGATCGGCCAGGTCTTGCGCCCTGACGGCGGTCGCGCCACCGCGGCGTCGGGACTCTCCGGCGAAGCTTCGTCTCCGCTCAAAGCGGGCGACCGAACTTGCGAACGTGTCGGGCCAACCCGGTGACGACGCGCGGAGGAAGCAACTCGAACCCGGGCATCTTGTTGCGCCCGCGCCGGATCACGTTCGCGAGATCATCGTCCGTGAGCTGAGCGAGCTCGGGTCGTGTCAGATCCGGGACGCGCAGCATCTGGCCTTGCGCGACGTCGCCGCGTCCGGTCATGCCATGGCAGGTGGCGCAGTTTTGCCGCCATGCAACCTCCACGAGCGTAGCGTCCTCGTCATCGCGGCCCGCGGGCGCATCGGCGACCTGACCCGCACTACCAGGCCGACCCTCTCCGACGTGATCTTGGGCGGCCCACTCGCGCGAGGCGCCGGCGCTCTCACGGCACGCGGCCAGGCCTAGGGTCATGCCCACCAGGGCGAGCCACGCGATCGGCTTCACGCGAACCCCGATTTCAGGCCCCATTTTAGGAAATAAAGCGGCCATATCGCCGCCGCCGTGGGGCGAGGGCATCGACATGGCCGCTCGATTTGCGACTCGATTGACTTGGGCACTCGGGTTTATCGACCGCTCGATTCCCATGAATCGAGGCACGAGCGCACTACCGGCCCGCGCAGGTGTTGCCGGCGATCTTGCCGCCGCCGTCGACGGGGAGGCCGCCGATCGGCTTGCCGTCGAGCTCGGCGTTCACGAAATCGACGCGGCGATTGAACTCCTTATCGACTGGTGTGACCTCGGGCGAGACCTTGAGCTTCGACTCGCCGAAGCCGACTGCGATGAGGCGCTTGCAGTCGATGCCCTTGGCGATGAGCCACTGCGCCACGGCCATGGCTCGCAATTCACTCAAGGTTTGATTGGCGGCGTCGGCGCCGTCGGTGTCCGTGTGGCCCTCGACGCGGTGCTTGGTGACCTGCACGGTCTGGGTCAGGTAGTCCGCGACGATCTCGAGGACCGCGTCGCTCTCCGGACGCAGCTTCGCGGTTCCGGTCTCGAACTGAATCGGACCGGGTAGCTCCACCTTGTTGTTCTTGACCGTAAACAACCTCAAGGCCCGAATCTTGGGACGCGGCTTCACCGGCTCGGCCGTGGCGGCCGGGGGGGGCGTCGGCGTCGGCGCCGCGGGCTTCTTTCCGCTGTGGACCTTCACGGTGCAAGCGCCGGTCATCGCCAATGCTGCGGCGCAGAACACGCCGACAATTTTCTTATTCATGGACTCGATACTCCTGTTTGATTTTTGCGAAAGAACTAGAGCGCCCGCCCAGACCTCATGCTCGACGGCAGGGGTATGGCGCGCGGTGCGTCTTCGACGATTTGAAACCGCCCCTTAGTCACGCAGCGCCGGGGTTCTACTGCGGGACACCGGCGATTGAAAGCTCTCATCGAGCGACCCCGAAGCGTAGGACCGCAGCGGTGTGGCGCGGCCTTGCGGCCCGCCCAGGACGGACGGGTTCGCAGCCGGCGGATAGCTCGCCGCGGGTGAGTTCATGTCACCCGAGCGGTGATCGTCACGTGCCGCCGCCAGCGCCGCCGCTGCCGGTGGTCGCATCCGCTCCGCCGCTGCCGGTGGTCGCATCCGCTCCGCCCGCGCCTTCGCTGCACGGATCGGGGGGCAGCGGTGATGCCGGTGCGACCGGGCCGAGCTTGATGCTCTTGCTCTCGAAGCCGAGTCCGATCGAAATCGCGTTGCACTCTTTTGTTGGGTCCTGGGTGCCGTCGTCGAGGATATCCGAGGCCTGGCGGATCTGCTCCGCGATGCTCTCGAAGGTGTTACCGGTGCAGAGCTCAGCGCTGAACGCACCGGCCACCTTCTTGAGCTCTGCGATGAGCTCTTCCACCGGAATCACGCCCGCGATGACGCCCAGCGATGTGGACTTGCGGTCCGCGGCGAGATCCATCACCACGAGGGCCTTGCTGATTTTCAAGGTGAGGGAGAATCCGGCCACCGCGATCGTCAGATCGAGGGGCGTGGGGGTGCCGCTGACCCAGGTGTTTGCGTTCACGTAGCTCTTGGGGAATTTCACGAGCGAGCTGTCGATGTCCGTCGGATCGGCGAGCAGCGCGGGGCTGATGGGCCACTCGTCGGTGCCGTCGAAGGCGGCCGGTTTGCCGAGGTTTGCGCCGACGTAGAGCAGGCTCGACAGATTGCGATAGTCGGCGCCGGTGCCGAGCTTGTCGATGCGGGTGATGATCGTGAAGTCGCCCGCCAGAATGTTCTCGTTGATTGTCGCGGACGGATTTTGCGCCAGGCTTGCGATGATCGGGATGAGGTTCTTGCCGAAGGAATTGTCGACGCCGCCCTTGCCATCGACGCGCACGCTGGCAGGGATGGCGCCCGGACGCGGCTTGCACAGATCCGTTGAGGTCTTGGTGGAGATCTTGTTGTCGAGGTCGAAGCCGTACTCTTCCCAGGCGTCGGACTTCGGCGAGCCCTTGCGGTCCGTCTCACCGAGAAAGAGTTTGTTGACCGCGTAGATGTAGCCGCTGCCGTCGCCGTCTTTGCCATCTGCGGGCTCGCTGGGCGGAAGCTTGTGCGCTCCGTCGACGGCGGCGGGCGTCGTCTCGGTGGTCGAGCAGCCGACGGCGGCGGCGCTAGCGAGCAGGGCGAGGGACAGAGCAGTGAGCGGAGCACGGACGGAGGGCATGCGAAGCGACATGGGTGAATTCACTTTCTGTGCGGGGCGATCGGGATCGACCGATCGCCGCGATCAAGGATGGCCAAGGCGCGCGAAAATGCGCCGAAGCTAGGATGGGCCGTACAAATACGGTGCCCGCGGCCATTCGGCAAGGAGAACAACAGGAGAACGAGAGGAGAACGAGAGGGGGCTTTACAGCGTTGGCCGTGACCGCTAGCGCATGGCTCTGGTGGCGAGCGTGCCGCCGTGGAGCCGCGTGACCGAGTTCGTCCATTTGCACGTGCACAGCGAGTATTCGCTGCTCGATGGCGCGATGCGCTGCAAGGGCCTTGCGCCGCGTGCGGCCGAGCTCGGGATGCCGGCGATCGCGCTCACCGATCACGGCAACATGTTCGGCGCGATCACGCACTACCGGACCTGCAAGGAGTACGGCGTCGTGCCGATCCTCGGCTGCGAGCTCAACGTCGTGCGCGAGCTCTCGGGGCGCGCGGACGCGACCTCGACCGACCCGCCGCTCGACCACTTGATCCTGCTGGCCGAGAACGCCGCGGGGTATAAAAACCTGCTGCGGATCGTGTCGAAGGGGCACGTCGAGCCGGCGGTGGCGCACACGCCCAGCATTCGCCTGGACGAGCTCGCGAACGGCACCGAGGGGCTGATCGCGCTGACCGGATGCATGGGCGGAGTCGTCGCGCAACAGGTCCTCGAACAAGGAAAAACCGCTGGTCGCGCGGCCCTCGATCGGCTGCGTGCGCTGATGCCGCCGCAGAGCTTGTTCGTCGAGCTGCAGGACCACGGGCTGGTCGAGCAGCCGGTCCTCAATCGCATCCTCGTCGAGCTGGCGCGCGATCTGGAGCTGCCGCTGGTGGCGACGAACGACTGCCATTTCTTCGAGCCTTCGGACGGCGAGGCGCAGCTCTATCTGTCGTGCATCGCAGGCGGTCGCAGCTTCAGCGCGGCGCTCGCGGCGCATCACGGCCGCTACGAGATGTCCTTGAAGCCGGCGGCGCAGATGGCGCACCTCTTTCGCGATTTGCCCGAGGCTATCGGGAGCACGCTGGCGATCACCGAGCGATGCCGCGCGCTCGAGCTCCGCCTCGGCAAGCCGATGTTGCCGCGCTTCTCGGTGCCCGACGGTTACGACACGGCGGGCTACTTTCGACACGTCGCCCAAGAGGGGCTCGCGGCGCGCTTCGAGGAGCTTCGACGGACGGGCAAAGCCGTGGATGAGGTGGCCTATCGCGGGCGGCTCGCGATGGAGCTTGAGGTCATCGTGGGGATGGATTTCCCTGGGTATTTCCTGATTGTTTGGGATTTCATCCGCTACGCGAAGGAGCGGAAAATCCCCGTAGGTCCGGGTCGTGGGTCGGGCGCCGGCTCGCTCGTCGCCTACGCGCTTCGGATCACGGATCTCGACCCGATCGAGCACGCGCTGTTGTTCGAGCGCTTCCTCAATCCCGAGCGCGTGAGCATGCCGGACTTCGACATCGACTTCTGCATGGACCGGCGTGACGAGGTGATCGCGTACGTGACCGAGCGCTACGGCAAGAATTCGGTCGGGCAGATCGCGACCTTTCACGAGCTGAAGGCGCGCAGCGTGATCAAGGACGTCGCCCGCGCGATGGGGATCCCGCCGCCGGAGGCTCAGCGCATCGCGTCCTTGGTGCCCGAAAAAGCACCAGGGCAGACGTACACGATCGCCGAGGCGCTGGAGGTAGAGCCGCGCCTGAGGGCCGCGAGCGAGGTAGACCGGACGATCGCCGAGCTGTTGAAGCAGGCGCGCAAGCTCGAGGGACTCACGCGCCACGCCGGCATGCACGCCGCGGGCGTCGTCATCAGCGAGGGGCCGCTGTGGGATCACGTGCCGTGCTTCAAGAACGGCGAGCTGTTGGTGACGCAATTTGCGAAGGGCGATGTCGAGGCGGCGGGCCTCGTGAAGTTCGATTTTCTCGGGCTCAAGACGCTGACGGTGATCGACATCGCCGAGCGGATGGTGAACGCCCGGCCCGATCGCAAGGGCCAGCACCTCGAGGTCGCGCGGCTCGGGCTCGGCGACGCGCGCACCTACGAGCTCTTGCAGTCGGGGGAGACGACGGGCGTGTTTCAGCTCGAGTCGAGCGGCATGCAGAAGCTCTTCAAGAGCATGAAGCCCGACAAATTCGACGACATCGTCGCGGCGGTGGCGCTGTATCGACCCGGCCCGCTCGGCTCGGGGATGGTGCAGGACTACATCAATTGCAAGCACGGCCGCCAACCCATCAAGCGGCTGCACGCGCTGGTCGATGACATCGTCCTGCCGACCTACGGCGTGATCGTCTACCAGGAGCAGGTGATGCAAATCGCCCAGAAATTGGCCGGGTTTACGCTCGGCGGCGCGGATTTGCTGCGACGCGCGATGAGCTATAAAAAGGCCGAGGAGATGGCCAAGCAGCGGGGCTTGTTCGTGACCGGCGCGGTGGCGAAGGGTGTGGCCGAGGCCGATGCGGTGAAGATCTTCGAGCTGCTCGAGTTCTTTGCCGGCTACGGGTTCAACCGCAGCCACAGCGCCGCGTACGCGCTCTTGACGTATCAGACCGCGTATCTCAAGGCGCACTACCCGGTCGAGTTTCTGTGTGGGTTGTTGACCTCGGACCGCGACAAGACGGACAAGGTCGTGCGCATCATCGCGGAGGGCCGCGCCTCGAAGATCGAGATCTTGCCGCCCGAGATCAACGAGTCGAACATCGACTTCACGGTCGTGTACGCAAACGAGGTCGCTGCAAGTGGGGCCACCCAGACGACGGCGAGCGGCGGCTCGAGCGCCGGGGCGCAAGGTGGCACGAGGCGGCGCACGACGGCGAAGCGCGATCGCCTGGCGCCGAAGATTCGATTCGGTCTGGGTGCGATCCGGGGCGTCGGCGAGATGGCGCTGGACGCGCTGCTCGAGGCTCGGAAGACGGGGCCCTTCGATGATGTCTTCGATGTTGCGACGCGCGTCGATGCCCGCAAATTGAACCGCGGCATTCTCGAGGCGCTGGTCATGAGCGGCGCGCTCGACGCCTCGCTCAGCAGGCGCGGGCTCGCTCGGGCGCGGGCGTTCGCATCGATCGAGCGAGCGCTCGAACGCGGAAAATCGGCGGCGCGCGACCGCGACGTGGGGCAGGGCAGCCTCTTCGGTCTCGTCCGGGGCGGACCTGCTCGCGGCGCGGCGGAGGTGAGCGACTATGTGGAGTGCGAGCCGTGGGATCTGCGGGAGATCCTTCGGCGCGAAAAAGAAGCGCTCGGTTTTTACGTGTCGGGCCATCCGCTCGATCGCTTCGGCAGCGAGCTCAAGCGCTTCGACGTCACGAGCACGCGCGAACTGTACGCGCTCGACGACTGGGCGAAGGTGCGGGTCGCGGGCACGGTAGAGGGATATCGCGAGCGCATTTTCAAGGCCGGCGGCGGCAAGATCGCGTTCTTCACGCTCGAGGATCTGAGCGGTGGCATCGACGTGAAGGTGCGCGATCAGCAGCTCGGTCGCGTCGGCGATCTCTTGGCGCGCGGTGAGCCCGTGCTCGTGAGCGGCAAGCTGCAGTTCCCGATGGCGGAAGATGGCGCCGAGGTCGATCGCGTCCCGACCTTGCTGCTCGATGACGCGACCCTGTTGGCCGAGACGCTGCGCGCCGAGACCCGCGCCATCGTGCTGCGGCTCGACGCGAGCATGGTCGAGCGGAGCCACATCCAGCGGCTCGGGGAGATCCTGCGAAAGTCCCCGGGCAAGTGTCCGGTGCAGCTGTTGATTCAAACCGACGCCGGTGAAGCGGTGCTCCACATCGGTGCCTCGCTCCGCGTCGAGCCGACGGACGCGATGCTTTCGAGCCTCGAGCGCCTCTTCGGCAGCAACATCGCCGAGCTTCGCTGATGAAGTCCGACGAGCTGCTCGTGCGGATTGACGCGACCGGGACGGCGCACCCGATCGGACGGGTCGCGAGCCGCGAGCTGCGACGGCGCACGGGCAAGATGGAGCTGCTGCCAGCGCCGCGGTCGATCGCGCTCTTGCGCGCCGTCGAGGGAAGCGAACGGGCGCGGCCGTGGCTCGTCGGTGAGCTCTTGCGACCGGGGATGCTCTGGGACGTGATGAGCATGGTCGCGCAAGGTGGCTGGAGCGGGGAGCTCGTCGTCGTCGATCAAGATGGCGAAGAGCGCGCGGCGTTCGTCGAGTCGGGCCAGCTCGTGGGGGCGAGCTCGACCGCCGAGCGAGAGCGGCTTGGTCGCGTGCTCTTGCAGGTCGGCGCGTTGACGGAGCTAGAGCTTGCGGCGGTGCTGCGGGTGCTCACGCCCGAGCGGCGCTTCGGTGAGCTGGCCGTGGCGCTCGGCCACATCACGCGCGAGCGGCTCTTCGAGGTCATCGGCCGGCAGTGCGAAGAAATTCTTTTCGCCGTCATGCGAGTCTCGCGCGGCAGTTTCTATTTCATCGACGGGATCGACGAAGAGAAATTGCCCTTTCGGCAGCGCATCTCGCTCGGCGCCTTGATGATGGAGGCGGCGCGCCGAATCGACGAAACCAGCTGTTTTCAGGCGCGGATCCCATCTTTGTCGCACGTGCCGGCGCGCACGCTGGCCCCGCCGCCCGAAGACGCGGAGCTCTGCCGTTGCTATGACGCCATCGACGGGCTGCGGTCGGTGGACGAGCTGAGTCGCGCGCTCTGCCAGGGCTCGTTCGAGACGCTGCACGCGCTCTTTCAGCTGCTGCAACGCGGGCACGCGACCGTGGCAGCACCGCGACCGTCGCAGCCGGAGGCGGTGGTGACGGCGGTGAACGAGGCGCTCGCGGCGATCTTCGAGCGGGTGAACCAGGCCGGAGTGGGCGCCGACGTGAGTCACGAGTTAGAGAGCTTCGCGACCGCGGGCGGGATGTATGACGCGCTCTTTCGCGGGGCCGGTCCGCGCGCCGATGGAGGCTTCGCGCCGGGGCGGATCCGAGAGAACCTCGCGTTGCTCGTGGCCGAGGCCGACGCCACGCGCCAGCTCGCAGAGTGGCTTTATGCGTACGCCGCATACGCCATGTTCGTCGCGGAGCCACTGTTGCGAGCGCGCCTCGGCGAGCATCAAAGCGCCGAGATCGCCGCACTGTCGAAGCGCGTCGCCGAGCTCTTGCGTGCCGTCACGCCACCTTGAGGCAGCGGCCCTGCGCATCGACTCAGCGTTCGCCGCGGGCGATCCCGAAGGCGCGAATTTTTTTATGGAGGTTGGTGCGTTCGAGGCCGAGCGCGGCGGCGGTGCGAGAGACGTTCCAGTTGTGTTCGACGAGCAAGCTCACGATGTGCGCGCGCTCTGCTTGTTCCCGTACCTGACGCAGGCTCAGGCCCGCTGCTTTCGCGGCGCCGCTTGCCACCGCATCGCTCGGACCTGGCGCGTCGTCATCGAAGGGATCCGCGTGCGGATCTTCGGGCAGATCGGCGATCGTGATCTCTTCACCCGAGCAGAGGATCGCCGCGCGCTCGACGACGTTTTTCAGCTCGCGCACGTTGCCCGGCCACGGTCGCCGCATGAGCGCGTCGAGCACGGCCGGCTGCATGCGCCGCACGCACAAACCGTTCTCGCTCGCGAAGGCGTCGAGGAACGAGGCCGCCAAGAGTGGCACGTCTTCGGTGCGCTCGGCGAGGGTCGGCATCTTGATCGGAAACACGTTCAGTCGAAAGAACAGGTCCTCGCGAAAGCGGCCCTCAGAGACCTCGCGCTCGAGCTCTTTGTTGGTGGCGGCCAAGACCCGCACGTCGACGTGAAAGGTGTGCTCGGAGCCGACGCGACACAGCTCACCGGACTGAAGCACGCGCAGGACCTTCGCTTGTGCGGCGAGATCCATGTCGCCGATTTCGTCGAGGAACAACGTGGCTCCGTGCGCGAGCTCGAACACGCCGCGCTTCTTCGACTCCGCGCCGGTGAACGCGCCGCGCTCGTGCCCGAACAGCTCGCTCTCGATCAGCTCACGCGGGATGGCGGCGCAGTTCACCTTCACGAAGGGCTTGTCCGCGCGCGGGCTCATCTGGGCGATCGCGCGGCTGACGAGCTCTTTACCCGTACCGCTTGGCCCCGTGATGAGCACGCTCGCTTTGGTGCGCGCGACGCGCTCGATGTCGCGGTAGAGCCGCTGCATCACGGGCGCCGAACCAATCATGTGGTGGTGCGTGCCGACCTGGGCGCGCAGCGCGGTGAGTTGCCGCTGCAGGACCGCGCCTTCGAGGGCACGCGCCACGCTGAGCAGCACGCGCTCGCGAGCCAGCGGCTTCTCGAAAAAGTCAGTGGCGCCGAGCTTGATGGCTTGCGCGGACTCCTCGCTCGAGGCGTGACCGCTGACGACAATCACCGGAATGTGCGAGAAAAGCGGGTTCATTCGAAGCTCGGCGAGCCACTCGAGGCCACCCTTTTTCGGAAGCATCAGATCGAGCACGACCAGATCGACCGGGGTGCTCGAGGTCGCAAGGGTCTCTTCGGCGGCCTCCGCGCTGTCTGCTTCGCTGACCCGGTAGCCGGCGCCCTCGAGGATCAATCGCAGCACGCGTCGAATGTTGCGTTCGTCATCGACGACGAGGACGGTGAGCAGGAGAGCGGAGTCGGCTTCCGCGGTCGCGCGCTCGGACATGCTCCACGTTTTAGTGCGGGCAGTGGGATCGGGGCGGATCTATTTTGGTGTAGGGTGCGCGCCATGAAGGGAGCTCGGGGCTCGCTGGCCGGTGCGCTTTCGCTCTATTTTGCGGGAAGCTTGTTCTATTTTGCCGGGGGCTTGGGCCTCGCCGCGTGCGAGCCGAAGCCCGCGAGTTCGCCCGACAGCTTGATGTATTCGGCGGATGCGCGAGCCGCCTACCTTGCCGCGATGGATGCCTTCGACTCGCAGAACTGGGAAGAGGCGCGCCAGCGGCTGCTCGAGACCAAGCGGGCCTACGCCCAGAGCCCGGTTGCGCGCCTCGCCGAGCTGCGCCTCGCCGACCTCGAGTTCGAGCAAGGAAAGTACTCCGAGGCGACGGCCGCGTACCGCACCTTCGGGCGCGCGCACCGCACGGACGAGAACGTCGAATACGCGCGCTATCGGATCGCGAAGGGCGCGTACCTCGACATCGGGGACACGTTTCTCTTGCCGCCCGCAGAAGAGCGCGACCAGGGCAACGCCGAGGAGGCGTACCGGGAGCTCGCGGGGTTCAACGAGCAATACGCCGGCGGGCGCTACCGGCAAGACGCGCGCTACATGCTTGAGGTGGTGACGCAGCGGCTCGTGCGCCATGAGCTGTTCGTCGCGCGACACTATTTGAATGACGATCGCTTCGAGGCGGCGATCGCGAGGATCGAGTACGCGATCGCACGTTATCCGGGCTCGGGGCTCGACGCGGAGGCGCTCGTGTTGAAGGGCGAGACGCTGCTGAAGCTTCACAAGACGGACGCGGCGCGGGCGGCCTTCGCGCGCGTGGTCGCCGAGTTTGGCGGGCCCTTCGCCACGGTGGCGCAGCGGTTTTTGGCGCAGATGGACGAGGCGGCGGCCTTGACGATTTCGCCGGCCGCGGCGGTGACGAATTCGCGGGTGGCGGGTGCGAATTCGCCGGCCGCAGCCGTGACGATTTCGCCGGCCGCGGGTACGAATTCGCCGGTCGCGGCGTCGAACTAGGCGGCGAGCGCGACAGGGTTGACGGTGCCACTCGGCTGGCTCAAGGTCAGGCTGCGTCATGGCTGAAAGAGTACCGATGACCCCCGCCGGTTGCGTGCGGCTGCGTGAAGAGATGCAGCGCCTTCGCGACGTCGCGATGCCGGCGATCGTCAAGGACATCGGCACCGCCCGAGATCACGGCGATTTGAGCGAAAATGCGGAATATCACGCGGCCAAAGATCGCCAAGGGATGATCCACGCGCGCATCAAATACATCGAAGACGTGCTGTCGCGCGCGGAGGTCATCGACCCGTCCAAGCTCGCGGGCGATCGCGTCGTTTTCGGTGCCTTCGTGACGGTGCTCAACGTGGATAGCGAAGAGCAGATCGCCTACCAAATCGTAGGAACCGAGGAGTCGGATCTCAAGTCGGGCCGGATCTCGGTCTCGTCTCCGCTGGCTCGAAGCCTCATCGGCAAGCGCGTCGGCGAAGAGGTCTCCGTTCAGCTTCCGGCGGGCAATCGCAGCTACGAGATCCTCGCGATCTCGTTCGCCTGACGGCAGACCCCATGGCCGAGGACGACGTCGCGGGCGGCCCCGTCGCACGCATCGCCGAGGCCTGGATCGCGGCGCTCGGGTTGTTGTTGGTCGAGGGCCTCGCCGTCGGGATCGCGGCGCAGGATGAGCTCACCGGGCTGGCCGAGTTGGGGTGGGCCCTTCGTACGCTCGTGCCGCTCGGCGCTGTGCTTGCGCTGGCGGTCGCACCATTCGCGGCGAGCGTTCGGTGGGGCTTCGAGCACGCGGAGCGGCGGGTGCCACGCATCGCGCTCTGCCTCATCACGCTCGCGTGGTCGGGCGTGGTCGCGGTCGGAGTCTCGGGTGGCCGGAGCTTCACGCTCGGGAGTCGCATGGCGTTCGTCGTCGTCGTCACGCTCGCCGCAAGCGCGATGGTGTGGCTCGCGGCGCCGCCTTTGTCGCGCGGGCTCGCTCGTATCGCGAAGCGGAGTCGATGGTTCAGCGCGCTGCCGATCGTGGCGCTGCTCGTGGGCATCGAGCTCGCCAATGCGCGCGTATTGCCGCGGCTCTATCCCGTGTTTCACGACGGGCTCAGTGTGCTCGGGCTGCTCATCGTCCCCTTGGGTTTGTGGCCACCGGGTCATCGGAGGCGAGCTCTTCCGGCGGGCGGATGGCTCGAACGCGCGCGCTTCGGCGCTGCCGTCGGGACCGCTCTGCTCACCGTGATCCTTGCGTTGCTCGCGCCCCGCTCGCTGCGTTCGGCTGACAACATTCGGTGGACCTTCCGCGAGCGAGCACCGCGACTGAGCTACGCCGTGCGCGTCGCCTCCGCGCTCGAGCCGCCGCCAGCGCTCGACGACGCGATCCCCGAAGCCGCGACCGCGACCGAGCGCGTGCTGGATTGGACCGGGCGCGACATTTTGCTCGTGAGCATCGACGCGCTGCGGGCGGACCACGTCGGCGCGTATGGCTACGGCCGCGCGATGACTCCGCGGCTCGACAAGCTGGCCGAGGGCGGCGTCGTCTTCGAGGCGGCCTACACGGCGACGCCGCATACCTCGTACGCGGTCGCCTCGCTAATGACAGGAAAGTTCATGCGTCCGCTCTTGATGCAAGGGCTCGGCGCTGACTCCGAGACGCTCGCACAGGCGTTGCGCCGCTACGACTACCGGACCGCTGCGTTCTATCCCCCGGCGATTTTTTTCGTGGATCGCGAGCGATTTACGGCCTTTGAAGCGAATGGCCTGGGCTTCGAGTACGAGAAGCGACAGTTCTCGAGCGCGAGTGAGCGTGCCCGAGAACTGGTGGAGTACCTGAAGACCGAGCCTCCGAATGTGCCCATCTTCGCGTGGGCGCACCTGTTCGAACCGCACGAGCCGTACCTCGCGTACCCGGAAAGCGATCTCGGCGAGCGCGACATCGATCGCTACGACGCCGAGATCCGCGCGGCCGATGCGGGTCTTGGTGAGCTCGTCGATGCGATGCGCGCGTCACGGCCTCGGGCGATCGTGATCGTCACCGCCGATCACGGCGAAGAATTTGGCGATCACGGTGGCCGCTACCACGGCACGACGGTTTACGAAGAGCAGGTGAGGGTGCCGCTCGTGATCCATGCGCCGGGGCTCGTCGAGCCGCGTCGCGTCGTGGAGCCGGTGAGTCTCGTGGACCTGGTGCCCACCATCGAGCGCGCGCTCGCGATCCCGGTTTCGCCGCGGATCCGAGGGCGCGATCTCGGCGCGCTCATGCTTGGTCGTGACAAGGGCGGCGGCGGCTTCGCGTTCAGCGAAACGGACGACCACACGATGCTCGCGCAAGCCACGCTGCGGCTCATTTGCGCGCGAAAAATCGGTGCTTGCCGGCTCTTCGAGCTCGCGAGCGACCCGGCACAGCGGAGTGACGTCGCGGAGTCGTACGCAGAAGCGGCTGGCAAGATGAAGGCCGAGCAGCGGGGCTTCGCGGCGTCGATGGGCCGCTTCGAGCGCTCGCTAGAGCCGTGGCCGGAGGGGCTGCGACGCGCGCTCGCCGGCGACGTCGATGCGGCACCGGATGCAGCGGCTTTGCTCGATGACGCGGACCTCAGGTTTCGACGGAAGGCGGCCGAGGCGCTCTTCGAACTCGCGGTGGTCGCGGCCTCGGATCCACGTGAGAGCGCGGCACATCCCGACATCACCGAGCGCGTGCGGAGGCTCGTCGATGACGTGGCGCCGCAGCTCGAGCGGGCGCTCGCGACGGACGACGACGACGCGGTGCGGAGCTGGGCCGCGCTCGCACTGACGCGGCTCGGTCGGGGTGCGCCACGAACCTTCGACCTCGCGAGCGGCGAAGAAGAGTCGTGGCGGCGGCTCGCGTCGCTCGTGCTCGCGGAGGCCGGTGACGATCGCGGTGCGGCCACTCTGCTCGCGTGGTGGAGCGCGGCATTTCCCGAGGAGGGGCCGGCTTCCGTGCCCATTCCGCATGAGCGCGCCAAACAGCTCGTGAGCGCTCTTGGGCGTGTCGGCACGCGCGGCGTCGTCATCGCGCTCAGCCGCGGACTCATCGATGTGCGGCTCCGCGTCGCGCTCGCGAATGCCTTCGAGCGGATCGGGGACGCTGCCGCACGCCCGTTGTTGGCGAAGGCCTTCGCGGTCGAGCCGTACCACGACGCGAGGTTCGCGATGGCGCGCGCGGTGGTTGCTCTCGGCGGCGGCGTCGAAATTGCCGAGGCGATGGCGCGCTACCTCGGTGCGCCCGATCCGATCGCCGGCGGGCTCGAGCTTGGAGCGCGCGCGAAGATCCTCGCATGGATCGGCGGACCAAATTCGGTGGAGCAGGAGCGCCTGCGCCGCTTCGCGCAAAGTGGCGTCATGGTCGGCGCCACGATCCCGAAAGGCGGAAATGGCCGAGGATTCCGGGTGATTTTGCGAGCCCACGCGAGCCTTGGCGGGCAGGCGCACTTCAGCGTTCGAGCCCGAGGGCGCTCGGTCGAGGACCGCACGCGAACGGTTCCGAAGGCTGCGCCAGAGCTCGATCCGAAGACGACGCTGCGCTTCGATGTGCCAGGCGGCGACCGTTCGGTGGAGCTTCACGGCGAGCTTCGGTCGAGCGTGAGCGGCAGCCTTCGCGCCGGTGACGCGAGTGATTTTGTCATCTACGCGACGGACGGAGTCGTCGTCGAAGCGTTCGCGGTGGTGCCGCTTACGGATGATGTGGCGGCCTCGGTGACGAAGCTCGACGGGGCGGCCGGAGCACCGTGAGCTGAGGTAGATCCGCCGCTGAATCGGGGCCGAGATTGAACCTTGACGGCCCCGATGCGCGCACTAAGAGTCCCGCCCCGTGAGCGAGGAAAGCAAGAAAATCGGCGCGGAGCCGTCCACGAAACTCGGGCGCGGCGGTCACGAGGGCGAGGCCGACGCGGGCGAGGCCGACGCGGGCAAGGCCGACGCGGACAAGGCTGACGTGGGCGAGGCTGACGCGAACGCGAACGATGACGCGGACGATGACGCGGACGCGGGCGAGCGCGACGCGGACGATGACGATGACGCGGGCGAGCGCGACGCGGACTATGATGCGGACGATGCCGGCGGTGCGCGCGCACATGCGGTGGCCTCTGCGCTCGGGGTCGCGGACGATGTCGCTCGGGATGGTGCTGCGGCCGAGGCACGCCCGGCGCTGAATCGGGCCGAGCGTCGCCGACAGCGCGCGATCATGCGAAAGACCGGCGCGGTCTCGGGCGCTACGACGACGCCGAAGGACCGCAACCGGATTGCGCGCGACAGGTCTGCCGGAAAGCGCCAAGAGCTTGCGAGCGGGGGCGACGGCGACGGACCCAGCGATGTCGCGCTGGCGGTCGATGACGCACTCGCGCGCGGTGGCGATGCCGCTCAGAAATGGCTCAAGAAGAGCTGGCCGTGGCTGCGCTGGGGGCTCGTGGCCGGAGTGCTCGGCGGGATCGGAGCGCTCGTGTACGTGTCGCGTACAACGCAGTTCAATGCGGCGCTGTCCGATGCGCTCGCGGAAGGCGCGCTCGCTGAGGAGGCCCCCGTCATCCTCGCGGACAAAGACACGCGCACAGAGGACGAGAAAAAGAAGGACACGCGGACGATCTATCCGTCGCGCGACGAGCGGGAGAGAGCCGCACTCGCGGCCTACCGGAGCGCCGCGGCGCATGCGGATGGCAGCGGCGCCGCGGTCCTCGCGAAGCTGGGAGAGGCGGGGCTCGCGCTCGAGCGGCGCGACTGGGACGCCGCCGCCGCCGCGTTCGACGAGGTGCTGCGCTCGGAGTTGGCAGCCGCGGACTCGGACGTGCGCGGTCGTGCGCTCGAGGGGCGCGGCTTCGTGCACGAGGGCAAGAACGAGCTCGAGCAAGCGCACGCCGTCTTCGAAAAACTCGCGCAAGTGCCGACGGCGAGCTTCAAGATCCTGGGCAAATACCATCGCGCCAGGGTGCTCGAGACCGAGAAGAAGAAAGACGACGCGAAGAGTCTCTTGCTCGAGGCGAAGAAAGATCTCGAGACCCAGCGCCTCGCGGTGGCCAGCGGTGCGCAGGGGGGACTGAATCCCTTCCGTTGGCTCGAGACCGCGGTCGATACGACGCTGCGCCGCATCGATCCGGCTGCCGTGCCGGCAAAGGCGATGCTGGGTGGTTTCGGTGGGCTTGGTGGACCGGGTGGACTTGGTGGACCGGGTGCGCTCGGTGGCCTGGGTGGCCTCGGTGGCCTTGGTGGGCCTGGCGGCAAGATCACCGCAGAGCAAATTCAGCAGCTGCTGAAAGAAAAGGGCCTCGAGGGTGGCATTCCCGGTGGGCTTCCGATGCCGGCGCCCGGCGGCACGCCATGAGCCGCGGGGCGGAGTCGATCGCGCAGTTTCAGCCAGAATTACCGCTGTTCGCGGATGCGCCGCGCGGGTCGCGGTCGGTGGCAAGCTCGCCGGGCCGAGCCGTGCTGGGTCTCGCGATTGGCCTGACGAGCCTGGCTAGCCTGGCTGGCGTTGGCTGTGCGGAGGCTGGCCTCGTGTCGAATCCGGAGGGGCCGATCTGGGCGCATCACCCAAGCGGCGCGATGGCGGTAACGGCGCGACGCGAGCTCGCGATCCCGCACGACCGCGCCGGCGAGAGCTACGAGCGGGCCGCGGTCGCGATCGATCCGCAGCATCGGCGCTTGTTCGTCGGCACGAGCGACGGCGGCATGAGTGCGCTCGACGCCGTCACGCTGCGCTCTCGCTGGCGCTTTCAAACTGGCGCGGGAATTCACAGCGAACCTTGCTACGAGCCGAGCGAAGACGCCGTGTATTTCGGCTCGAACGACGGCGGCGTGTACAAGCTTCGCGCGGCCGACGGCAAGCTCGTGTGGCGCGCCGGCACGAACGCGGAGATCCTCCGGCGACCCGTCGTGCGAGACGGCGTCGTCTACGTGGTGAATGCCAATGACACGCTCCTCGCGCTCGACCGAGCGGACGGAAAGCCCAAGTGGTTTCGCCAGCGCTCGCCAGCGTCCGGGATGGAAATCAGCGGCTACGCCGGGCCCGCCGTGCATGGGGGGACCGTGCTCACGGGCTTCTCCGATGGCGTCGTCATGGCGTACCGCACTACGGATGGGAGCGAAGCGTGGCCTGCGCCCGTCGATCTCAACCTTCGCGCCACCGAGACCGGAGTCGCCGATGCGATCCGATACCTCGACGTCGACACGACCCCGGTGGTCGCGAAGATCGACGACACCGAGCTCGTGTTCGTCTCGAGCTACGAGACCGGGACCTACGCGCTTCACCTCGAGACCGGTGCCGAGGCGTGGCACAACGAGGGCGTCGTCGGCGTGACCGATCTGGTGATGTGGAGCGGCCGCTCGCGCTCCGAAGGCGAGGCGAAAGGCGGAGCCGAGGCCAGAGGCGCAGCCAAGCCCAAAGGCGCATCCGAGGCTAGAGGCGCAGTCGAGGCCAGAGGCGCAGCCGAACCCACGCGAATTCTGATCGCGTCCTCCGGGCTCACCGGGATCTTCGCGCTCGATCCGAAGACTGGCGCCGAGCTGTGGCACCGCGAGCTTCCGGCGGGCGGGCTCTCGGCGGTCGAGCCTTGGGCCGGAGCGCTTCTGGTCGGCACGACGCGCTACGGTCTGTTCCTTGTGCATCCGCTCGACGGCGGTGTCGTCGACGGCATCGCGAGCGGCGCATCTTTCGCGGCTCGGCCCGTGGCTCACGGCCTCCATGCTTACGCGCTCAGCAACGCCGGCGTGCTCGTTGCGCTCGGGATCGTGCCGCCGCGGTAGTCGCTGCGATCGTCGGCAATTCGCGGACGGCCCGTCATTCGCGGAGGGCTCATCCGTCGCGGACGGCCCGTAGTTCGCTGCGATCGCCGGTAATTCGCGGTCGGCCCGTAATTCGCTGCGATCGCCGCTGATTCGCTGTCATTCGGCGCTGAAGAAAACGCGCATAAGATAGATTATGTTAACTTTTATTTTGGGACTCGGACGGCGCAGCTGCACCGCGCTCCCGAGCCACGCCGTCGGTCACATTCCGCGCGATGGCCGCGGCAAGCCCGGGAGCGTGCCGAGTCCGTCGGTGCTCGCCCACCAGAGCTTGCGCGCGCTGCCGAACAGCTCGAGCGGATGACTCTGCAGCCACTCCCCGAGCGGCTCGGGCGGTCGCCCCGTCAGCTCGATCGGCATGAAACCGTTGACCGCGAGGAACGCCATCGCACCTGCCGCGCGCGCGTAACACGTCGCGACGGCCACCCCGACCCCGTGTTGCTGCGCGACCTCCCCCAGTTCCCGACACAGCCGCATTGCGAGTCCGAAGCGTCGATACGGCGGCGCGATCGTCAGCGAGCCGAGCATCGCTACGCCCGGCGATTGGTCTTGCCACGCGAGATACCCGGCCACCTGGTGGTCGGCCTCGAGGACATAGACGTCGTGGTCTCGCACGAGCCGCGCAAGCTCTCGATCGCTGCGCGGCGCGAGCGCATCGGTCGGGACTCCGAGCCCGAGCCACTCTTGTGCGAGCTCCGTCTCGATGCGCATGAGCTCGAGCAGGTGCGCCTCTTGCAGCCCTGTCACGCGCACGCGCACGGGAGGCTTACGGTCATCGGCTGCGGTCATCGGCTCTCTCCACGATGCGGTCTCGTCAGCGCGACTCTCGCAGCGCGAGCGCATTGAGGGTCGAGCCGGCCTTGAACCACTGGATCTGAACGGCGCTGAGCGAGTGGTTGGCCGCGAAGGTTTCTGTCGTCCCGTCCGCGTGCGAGAGAGTCACGGTCGCCGGACGGCCCGGCGCGAGGCCCTCCGTCCCGGCGAGCCCGGTGATCGCGACGCGGTCGTCGTGGCGGATCTTTTCGTAGTCGGCCGGCTCAGCGAAGGTGAGCGGCAAGACGCCCTGCTTCTTCAAATTCGTCTCGGCGATGCGGGCGAAGCTGCGTACCAGGACCGCCCGCGCCCCCAGGAATCGTGGCGACATCGCGGCGTGTTCGCGGCTCGAGCCTTCGCCGTAGTTCTCGTCGCCGACCGCGAGCCAGCCCTGGGATTTGGCCTTGTATTCGCGCGCGATTTGCGGCAACGAAACTCCCGCCTCGCCCGTGAGTACATTCACGCCGGTGCCGGGTTTTTCGGCAAATGCGTTGACCGCGCCGATGAACATGTTGTCGCTGATCTTGTCGAGGTGGCCGCGAAAACGAAGCCACGCACCGGCGGGTGAGATGTGGTCCGTCGTGCATTTTCCGCTCGCTTTCAGCAGCACCACGAGATCGCTGAAGTCCTTCTGGTCCCAGGCCGTGAAGCGGTCGAGCAGCTGCAGGCGTTGGCTCCCGACGTCGATCGTCACCTCGAGCGCACGGCCGTCCTCGGGCGGCGCGATGTAGCCGTCGGCCCCGGTGGCAAAGCCGCGCGCGGGGACCTCGGGTGCGACCGGCGGCGTCAGCATGAAGCTCGAGCCGTCCGAAGCGGTGAGCGAATCGCGACGCGGATCGAAGCCGAGGCGGCCCGAAAGCGCGAGGGCGATGACGATCTCTGGGCTGCCGATGAACGCAAGCGTCTCGCCGTTGCTGTCGTTGCGGCCGCGGAAATTGCGGTTGAAGCTGGTGACGATCGTGTTCTTGGTGCCCGCCGTGACGCCGTCGCGCTGCCACTGCCCGATGCACGGGCCGCACGCATTCGAGAGCACGGTCGCGCCCGCAGCCTCGAGCGCAGCGAGCTGGCCATCGCGCTCGATCGTCGCGAAAATCTGGTCCGAGCCCGGTGAGACCATCAGCGGCGCGAGCACCTTCACGCCCTTGTCGAGTGCCTGACGAGCGACGTGCGCCGCGCGCTCCATGTCTTCGTAGGACGAGTTCGTGCAACTGCCGATGAGCGCGTAGCTGACTTGCTCGGGGTAGCCTTCGCGCGCTAGCTCGGCGGCCATCTCGGAGACGGGGCGCGCGAGATCGGGCGTGTGCGGACCAACGAGGTGGGGCTCCAGCGTGGACAAGTCGATCTCGATCACGCGGTCGAAGTACTTCTCGGGCGAGGCCTCGACCTCGGCGTCGGCGCGCAGCTCGGCGGCGTGGGCCTCACAGAGAGTGGCGATGTCGGAGCGGCTCGTGGACTCGAGGTAGACGCGCATGCGGTCGTCGTAGGGAAACACGCTCGTGGTCGCGCCGTGTTCGGCTCCCATGTTCGTGATCGTGCCCTTGCCGGTGCAGCTGAGCGCGCGCGTGCCGGGGCCGAAAAACTCGACGATGTGGCCGGTGCCGCCCTTCACCGTGAGAATGCTGCACAGCTTGAGGATGACGTCCTTGGGCGAGGTCCAGCCGTCGAGCTTGCCGGTGAGTCGAACACCGATGAGCCCCGGCCACCGCAAATCGAAGGGCTCGCCGACCATGACGTCGACCGCGTCCGCGCCGCCGACTCCGATCGCCACCATGCCGAGGCCGCCCGCGTTCGGCGTGTGCGAGTCGGTGCCGATCATCATGGCACCGGGCATCGCGTAGTTCTCGAGCACGACCTGGTGGATGATGCCCGCGCCAGGCTTCCAGAAGCCGATGCCGTAGCGCTGCGAGACAGTGCTGAGAAACGCGAAGACCTCGTCGTTTTCGTCGTACGCCTTGAGCAGATCGCTCTTCGCGCCGACGTGTGCCCGGATCAGGTGATCGCAGTGGACCGTGCTCGGAACCGCCGTCGTGTCGCGGCCTGCGTGCATGAACTGCAGCAGCGCCATCTGAGCCGTGGCGTCCTGCATCGCGACTCGGTCGGGGTAGAGGCCAGCGTAGCTCTTCTTGCGTTCAGGCACGGCGTGCGCGGGGTCTTGCCGGCCCATCGGTGCGAGATGCGAAAAGAGGATCTTCTCGGCGAAGGTGAGCGGGCGGCCGACCCGATCGCGGGCCGCGGCGACACGGCGCGCGAAGCTTTGATAGAACGACGAGTGTGAGATGGTGGCGCTCATGCTGCTCGGTTAACCTAACTCGATTCGGGGCGAAAGCGCGGCCCGTTGAACTACGCGCTGGCGGGAGCGGATGGCGGAAGTACTATGGCGCGCCGTGTCCGCGCTCGACCAGGAGATCTGCCGCCATTCGACAAATGCAGCGAGGCGCGGGGAGCGGTGGTTCGCGCTCGCATGGTTCGCAACACTCGCGATGGGTTCAGGCTGTGCCGAGCCCTGCGACGATCTTCAGACGCTCTGCGAACGATGCGTGGATCCGAGCCAGCAGCTCTCGTGTGAAATCATCGTGGATGTCGCCAGCTCGGATGCGTGCGAGTCGGCCTTCGAAGAGCTCGAAAAAATCTGTGACTGAGATCGTCTTTCAACCCCTCCGCCCGAGCGCTTCATGCGGCTTCTGATCATCGCAGCTGCGCGGCCGGACCTTGCTGGCCCCGGAGCCGTGCCGGGCGAACGCGACGCGAGCCTCGTGCGCGAACGCTTTGCGTTGGGTGATCTAGGATTTGAGGTCGTCACGCTCGACGCGAGCATCGACGTCGCAGAGCAACTCGATTCGCTGTTCGCGCAACACGGGGCCGACATCGAATGCGCCCTGCTCTATGCTTCGACGCTCGTCGCCGTGGTGGACGACGGCGAGTGCTTTTTCTGCCTCGATCCCGCGCACCCCGAGATCGGCGACGCCATCGCGGACGTGCGCCGGACGATCGCAAGACGGGTCGGTGGCCCGGTGGCCGTGTGGCTCGAGGCGCGCGTAGATCCGGCGAACGCTGGTCTCGCGCGGCTGCAATCCGTAGCGGCTGCGCTGCAAGCGGCGCTCGCGGAAGCTGACGACGGCGTCGAGGCGGTGCTCACGGTTCGCGGCATCGGAGTGCATCCAGAGCGCATGCCTTCACGGCTCACCGCGGCCTTGCTCGAGACCCTCGATGAGCACGCGGGCGCACTCACGGTCAAGAAGACCTACGCGCATTCGATCCAGCGCGCGGAGCTCGGCGCGTGGCCCAACGTGGTGCTCTATTCGCCAGGAAAACGGCCTTCCCTCACGCTGCGCGCGGCAGCTCCGGTCGTCGAAGAGAGCGCGCAAGCGGCGCCGTCGTCGGGTCTTCAGCGGAAATCGGCGCTGCGACGCCAGGCCGCCGCGATCGCGCCACGCATGACGCCCATCCCCGACTCATTGCGCTCCGGTGCGCCCGAGCCGCTGCCGCCGAGCACGCGAAGGTTGAGCCAACCTCCGGCGCGCGCGCCGCTCGACGCGGTTGCGTTTCTCGAGGTGCCGGCGGCGGCACATCGAGCAGCCGTCGAATTTGCACTAGCCGTGCCCGCGCCTGTTCCCGTGCTCGCGCCGGTGCCCGCGCCCGTGCCTGTTCCCGTGCCGGTGCCCGCGCCTGTTCCCGTGCTCGCGCCGGTGCCCGCGCCCGTGCCGGTGCCCGTTGCCGAAGAGCCGGCTGGCGCGCCAGTCGCGGCAGGCTCGCAGCGTCGCTCGGCTGAGCCGAAGCGTGCGCCGCCGCCCTCGGATCGCGTCGATTTCGTCAGTCTCGCGGCCGACCGGGGCGTTCGCTTTGTCGAGCGGGCGGCGTTGCCGAAGGTGATGATTTCTGCGCGCGTCGACGCACGGCGCCGCCGGACCGAGCCGCGTCCCGGTGCCTTCGCGATCGAAGCTGGGGTGCTTGCGCAAAAGCAAGCTGATGGCGCGGTCCGCGTGGCCATATCGAACGAGTCGCCACCGTACGAATCGGGCGATGCGGAGAAGCGAGTGCCCATCAGCACGTCGCCGAGTGCGCCGCCCGCTGAGGCTTCGGCGATACCAGCGCCGCACACGCGAGCGCAATCGGCGCCAGCAGCGCCACACGCGCAAGGGCTCGAGGTGCCTGTCGAGACCGCGCGGCTCCAGGCGCCCACGTCGGCAGCGCCCGAGCCCCCACACGTCGACATCGAGCCGAAAAACCGGCCTGCGCGCCTGGTCTCGGTCGAAGACCACATTCGCGAGAGTGACGTGTTCTTGGCGCGGGGCGCACTCGATGAGGCCTCGAACGAACTCAAGCAGGCGCTAGGCAAGCTCGGGACGGCGACGGGCACTGTGCGGGGCGAGATCTACATTCGGCGCGGCGAGGTGCTGCGCTGTCAGGGCAACGCGCGCCTCGCCATTTCCAATTTCGAGAAGGCGCTCACGATGCTGCCCGACGACGAGCGGGCGCTGTTGCCGATGCTCGACATTTTCGCAGACGAGGGCAACTGGCGCGCGATGCCCGCGCTCGAACAAAAACTTCTCGCGTCGCTCGCTCTTGGCACGGACCTGCGTTTCACGCGCTTGCTGGCGTTCGGAGATCGCTGGCTCGAATCGGGGCGTGACAGCGCTCTTGCCATCGAGCGGTTTTCGGCGGCACGTGCCTCCTCCCCACAGCGAAGAGAGCCCATCGAGCGGCTGCGGGCGCTCTACGAACAGCAGGGCGACATCGAGCAAACGATCGCGCTTCGTGGCGAGCTCGCGGAGCTCACCGAGGACAAGGTCTTGCGGGCGGGCCTCTACTTCGAGCTCGGCCAATACTGTCTCCGCGACGCTGCTTCTGAAGAACGGGGGCTCGCCGCACTCGAGCTCGCGATCGACACCGACTCGGGGCGACTCGATGCGCTCGAGCTGCTCGCCACGACGCTGGCAGAGAATCAAGAGTGGGCTGAGCTCGAGCGGGTCTATCGCAAGATGGTGGCCGCGTTAGCCGCGTCCGACGATGCGCCTCACAAGAAGCTGCGCGCGGTTTTGCTGCGTCGGCTCGCCCTGCTCTATCGCGATCACCTCGAGGACGTGACGCTCGCGCTCGGTGCGATCGACGAAGAGCTCGCACTCCGTGCCACGGACGAGAAGCTGGCGCGCAGTGACGACGTTCTCTCCGCGTACTTGTTCGGCGCCGCCCTCGGTCGCGAGCTCGACGATGCGGGGCGCGTGCTCGGCTATCTCCGCGGAGCGATCAGCCGCGCGCCGGAGCGGCACGACACCTACCACGATCTCTTCGCACTCGCGGAACGGCACGGCGAGCCCGAGACCTCGTTCCTCGCGGCGAGCGTCGCGGTGACGCTCGGCTTCGCGAACGAGGCGGAGCAGGCCCTTTACCGCCGCGAGAAACTCGAGACCGTCCCGACCTTCACGCGCGTTCTCTCGGCCGAGAGCTGGGGATGGCTGCGGACACCCGCCGTACGCGGTCACGCGGCGGGCGATCCCGACGTCGATCGGGTCATGAAGGCGCTCGCGCCGGCGCTCCTTCGCGTACGGCTCGCACAGCTCGACCTGGCTGGCACGCCATCGACGCTTCCTGGGCTGCGCCAAGATCCGGAGACCTCCACCGTCACCGTCGTGCGCACGCTCGCGTGGGCGGCGACGCAGCTCGACATGGTGCTTCCCAGTGTGCACATCGATGACAAATCCGACGCCCTCGTCGAGGCTCGCGTGGCCGCTCACCAAGCCCTCGTCATCGGTCGCTCGGCGTTGAGCCGGCGCACGGTTCTCGAGCTCGCATTCGTCGCGTCGCGGCACCTCGCCATGCGACTTCCAGAGCACGAGGTGATGGCGCACTGTCCCTCCGTCGCTGAACTCTCGGTCTCCTTTCTTGCTGCCGTGAAGCTCGTGCTGGGCACCGCGCCTGGCTCTGCGACCATCGTGGCGAATGCCGAGGCGCTCGCCACGCTGCTCGCAACCCAGATCACGGACGCGGAGCGGCGCGAGCTTGAGGCGGCGATCATGCAATTGACTTCACGCGGCGGCGCGCTCGATCTGGCGGCGTGGGGCGCATCGGTCGAGCGGTGCGCGGCGCGGGCGGGCCTCCTGCTCTCGGGCAGCCTCGAGACCGCGATCGCGATGATCCGGGCCGAGGGCGACACGGCCTTCAGCACCGCGAGTGCAAAGATCGCCGACCTGTGTGCCTTCTCGGTGGGCGCCGCGTTCACGAAGCTCCGCCAGCGCGTCGGAGTCAGCCTGGTCGCGCGCTGAGCTCTGTTTATTGCGCGATCACCTGACGGTGCTCTGTTTATTGCGCGATCACCTGACGGTGCTCTGTTTATTGCGCGATCACCTGACGGTGCTCTGTTTATTGCGCGATCACCTGACGGTGCTCTGTTTATTGCGCGCTCAGTTGCCGCTGAGAAACTTCGCGTAAGCGTGCTCGCTTGGCTCGCGTCCGAGAAATTCGCGAAGCATGGTGCGCTCGTCGCGTGAGCCGCCTCGGGCGAGGACCTGGGTGCGCCATGCTCTGGCTACTTCCTTGTTGAAGAGCCCGGCTTTTTTGAAGCGGCCGAGCGCGTCGTGTGCGAGCGCCAGCGACCATTGATAGCCGTAATAGCCGGCGTCGTAGCCGATCAGGTGTCCGAAGCTCGACTGAAAGTGCGTGCCCTTCACATAGCGAAAAGAGAACTCTTCGTCGTGGGTGCGCTCGAGCAAGGCCGTCGTGTCGAAGGGCGGCGTCGTCGTGTGGTAGCTGAGGTCGAGGCGCGCGAGAAAGAGCTGCCGCTCGGTGTGCAGGGCGACGCCAAAACGGCGTGAGCGCGCCATCGACTCGAGCATCGCCGCGGCCAACGGCACGCCGGTCGTCCGGTGCCGCGCGAAACGGGCCAGGGCTTCGGGCGACCACGCCCACTCTTCGAACATTTGCGACGGCGCTTCGACGAAATCGCGCACGGTGTTGGTTCCTGCGAACGACGCGAGCTCGGTCTCGGTGAGGATGTGGTGGAGCACATGCCCAAACTCGTGAAAATAAGTGACGACCTCTTCGTGCGGCATCGGCTCGCCCGGCGCAGGGAAATTGCAAACGAGCGCCGCTATCGGGGTTTGCCGAGTGCCGTCCGCCAGCGTCTTGCCGGTTCGGATCCCGAACATCGCGGCGTGCTTGTACTTGTGCGCTCGCGGCGCGAGATCGAGGTAGATCTTTCCGATCGACGCGCCCGCGGAGAAGACCTCGTAGCCTTTCACGGTGGCGTGCCACAGGACTTGTTCGAGCGGGCGATACTCGAGGTCGTAAAGCTCCGCCGTGATCGCCAGGAGGCCCGTCGTCACGGCCTCGACTTCGAAGAATTGCGCGAGCGCCTTGGTGTCGAGCGCGTAACGCTGGTTCTTGATGCGATCGTTCACGAAGTAGCGATCGGGCTCGATCATCGCGCGCTCCGGATCGCGCACGGCTGTCTTGAACTCGGCGCGGACCTCCGCGAGCTCAACCGCGATCGCGGGCTCGATGGCGCTGCGGACGCGCGTGAGAAATGCGGCGGCATTTGCGGCGTTTTTTGCCATGCGGGGCTCGGTGGCGTAGTCGGCCCAGTGTGCGTAACCGAACAGCTTCGCCTTCTCGTGCCTTAGCGCCAGGATGCGGTCGAGCCGCCCGATGTTGGCGTCGCCGCCGCGGTTCGTGAACTTGATGAAGAGCTCGCGCGCGAGGTTGCGGTCGAGCGCGTACGTGACGAATGGGAAATAGTCGGGGTAGTCCGTCGTGACCGTGACCTTGCCGTTTTCGCGAGGTGGATGGGCCTGCTTCCACGCGTCCGGCATTCCGCGCAGCTCTGCGGGCAACACCTCGAGCGACTGCGTGCTCGCGCCGATCTCCGCGATGAAGCGCTGGCCCAGCTCGGTGAGCTCTTGGTTGACGTCGCGCAGACGTGCCTTGCCGGCGAGGTCGAGCTCGGCGCCACGGCGGCGAAGCTCTCGCAACAACTGTACGAGGAATCGCTGTCGCTCCTCGCTCAGCTGCGTGCGCTCGTCGGCGAATGCGCGCACGACGGCGGCGATTCGCTCGTCGAGATAGAGGCCCGTCTCGACCTCGTCGGTCTTCTTCTCGCACTCCTCGGCCGCGTTGCGAACCGCCTCGTCCGGGTGCACGACGCCGAGCAAATACGGCAGCTCCGAGGCGTTGCTGATGGACAGAAACACATCGTCGAGGCGAGCGAGCGTGTGCTCCCAGCGGAGCGTACCCGGAGGGGCGCCGTCGAGCTTGGCGACCTCCGCGGCGATCCGCTTCGCGTGCGCGAGGTTGTCGTCGCAGAGCTCCCGCACGCCCTCGGCGTCGGTCGCGATGGCGAGCGGCTCGACGAGCGCGAGCGGGGGCGAAACCACCGCGGCCGGAGCGGAGCTTGGAACCACGACCGCGTCCACGATCGTAGCCGGCGGAGCGCCAACGATGGGCGCAGGCTCGGGTGGACGGCAGCTTTGGGAAATCGCTGCGAAGGAGGCGGCGAGCAGCACACGGCGAATCATCACAGCCGCGCGATAACACGACGCGGCACAGGCGCGCTGCTCCCCCGAGCGCGTTCCGGTGCCGCGTCCCGTCAGTTCAGGGCGTGATCGCGTGCGCGCCGCACAGGTAGTGAGCCGACGCGGGGCCGTTCGCGATCATCTTCGTCGAGCTGAGCTTCACGAAGTAGGTGCCGGCCGACGGCGCGATGACCGACTTCTTGCTCGCGTTGGGCGATTTATTGGACCAGAGGAGGTCCGCCGCGTCCGTCTCGACCTCGGACTCCAGCGCCGCCTTATTCAGATCTTTGATCAGCTCGACCTTCAGGTCCGCCACGCCCGAGCCGGCGCGCTGCGATGAGCACACGACCACAATCTCGTCGCCCATCGCCGCCTCGATCGACCACCAATCGGTGTCGCCCGCCGGGATCGTCCCGCCGAGGAAGTGGAGCGTCGTGTTCGCGTCCTGACCGGCCTGCGCCATCGCCGCCTCAGCGCCCACGGACGAGCCGTTCCCGGCGTCATCGGCTTCTTGCGGGTTCGTGGTGTCGGTGGTCGCGACTTTGAAGAAGTAGAAGTCGTTCGCCCCGAGCACTGCGCCGGCGGGCTTGTTGACCTCGAAGAAGTACTTCTTCCCGGGCGAGATCGGCAGGCTTCCGAAGCCGTCGCTACCCTTGGCGTAGTCGAGCTGACCCCAGAGCAAATTGGCGCCGTCCCACACCTTGATCAGGCCGGGCCCGCCGGTCGAGCCGTAGCCGTCCGTGCCGCTCGGCGTGAACGTGGCCGAGAGAGCCTTCGAGCCCTCGGGCGCCGTGAACTCGTACACGTCCCTATCCGTCGCAGGATCGAGCAGGCCGTACACCTGGTCGAAGATCTGTTTGGTCATCTCGGATGTCGCCACATTGTTGAGGAGCTGCGCCTTGCCGACGCCGCTTTCGAGATCGTTGTTCGGCTCTTTGTCCTCGTCGTAGCCCTCGTAAATCGCGGTACCGAGCGGGAACATGATC
>SHZB01000227.1 GCA_009692485.1 Myxococcales bacterium | reverse complement strand
GGGGAGCGGGACTTGTGCTCGAGCGCACGCGTGACGATGGGCGGGATTGTCGGGCGCGCTGTGCGCATCTCGCTCCTAGGTATCCTGTGGGCGGTCATCAGCGTAAGCGTCCTCGACTCCGATCCGTGGCTCGGCTCCCACAGTAGAACCATGTGCCCGCGCGTGTGCAAAGGCTGCACGGGTCCGTATGTGTTTCTGAGTTGGAGCTCGAGCGGCGGCGGACGCAACTCCAGGAGCCACGTGAACGTCTACTGTCGCGCGCCGGGCGTGGGCCTCGAGCGCATGGATTGGCTCACGCTGCTCGAGAAGCGCGACGAGCACGAGCGGTTCGAGCTGCCGTGGGCCATCGGCAATCTCGGACTGTCGTCGATCGGGCTTTGGTACCTGCTGGGCGTGCCGCTGGCCGCATGGCTCGCCTGGAACCGGGCACGAAGCCGGCGGCAGTCCGTTCCCGGGATCGATCGACGAATCGCCCAGCTCGACTCCGAGCTGCGCAGCGCGAGTCTTCCGCGCTAGGAGCGTGTCCCTCGAAGCGAGGCTCGCACTCACGTGAGTGCGCCCGGATCTCGCGAGTGAGATCATGTCCGGCGCGTGTGCAACCGGGTTGCGGTAAATACGAACTGTATTTACACTTTTGGCATGACCATCGCGAACATTCGCCTTGCTCCCGACGATGCGATGCGCGTCAAGGCGCTACGTGGTGCCGGCATTCCGCTGTCCACGCTGGTGCGCGCGGCGATTCGAGCCGAGTATGAGAGGCGTATCGCGGGGCTGGTAGCCGGGTCGCGACCTTCGCGCATCGTGGCGGACATCCTCCTCAGCTTGCCGGATCCTGCCGATCTGCCGCGCCGTGGCTTCGAGTCGGACGATCGACACGCCCTGCGCCGCCACGTCGCGCAGAAACTCGAGCGGAGGTGATCCTCGTCGACAGCTCCCCGCTGGTCGCACTCTGCGATCCCCGCGACCGGTTGCACAAGAAGGCGATGGTCGATCTCGACCGCCTCGCGCGCCGCTCACTGGTGTTGTGCGCGCCGGTGTTGACGGAAGCCTGTTTTTTGCTCGAACACGCCGTCCAGCGGATGCGCTTGGAGAGAATCGTCACGGAGCTGGCGATCCGCCCGTTCTTGCCAACAGACGAATTGGCCCTCTGGCTCGAGACATTTCGCTGGCTCGAACGGTACGCGGAGCACGCGCCGGATTGGTGCGACGGATACCTCACCGCTGTATCCAGCCTCGAAAGGAAAGCCAAGGTGTGGACATACGACGGCGCGTTTCGCACGACGTGGCGGCGGCTCGACGGAACCCGGATACCGTTGGCCACTCGATGAACTGAGTCTATCAAGAGACCGTTTGGACGGTCGTGAACGCCGCGCTCAACTCTTGCGGCGGCAACAAACCCTCTGTGCCAACGTCGCGTGAGACAGCGTCTTCTCGATATCTCTGTAGCGATGGGCGGAGAATGGTGTCCCGAGCGTGCCTCAATCTTCCTCGATTCCTGGACTTGAACTTTCCCCCGAGGAGGGCGAACGCAAGCGGCGTGAGCTCGGCGTGACGGAAGCGTCGCTGCAGAGCGTGCCGCCGCGATGACCCGACTATCCTGCGCGCGGGGCAGTATGCTGCGCGACGCCGATGAGCCGTTTTTCCTGTGCCGTTCGCTGCGCGTTCGCCCTCGCGTTCGGCGTTGGGCTGCCGGGTTGCGGCGCGGATGACGAGGTGCTCGGGCCGGTCGAGCCTACGGAAGTGAGCTTCGCGGAAGGCTTTCTCTTTGGCACGGCGACGGCCGGCTTTCAGATCGAGAAGGGCCTGCCGAATACCGACTGGGGGATCTGGGCCGCGACGCCCGGCAAGATCTTGAACGGTGATCTGCCCGACGACGGCCCCGACGCGCTCGCTCACATCGCCGAGGATGTAGCGCGAATGAAGGCCGCGGGGCTGAACGCCTACCGCTTCTCGCTCGAGCTCGCGCGGCTCTATCCCACGCGCGCGGCCTTCGACGCGGACGAGCCCGACCCGGGTGGCCTCGCTTCTTACGACGCGCTCTTCGCGGCGCTCGCGGGAGCGGGCATCACTCCGATGGTGACGCTCCACCATTTTGCGTGGCCGGATTATTTGAGCGATCCGAGCAAGAACGATGAGCCGCAGGGCTTCGAGCGCGACGACACGGTCGCGGTCTTCGAGGCATGGTGCTCGCGGATGGGCGACCGCTACGGTGCGAGCGCGGATCTGTGGGTGACGATCAACGAGCCGATGGTGGAGGCCTCCGTTGGCTACCTCGCGGGCCTGTTCGCGCCGGGCGTCAGCGACGTCGAACGCATGGCAGGGGTGTTGCGAAAACAAGTCGTCGCGCACGCCCGCTGCTTCGACGCGCTCCACGCCACGGATCTCGCGGACGCTGACGGAGATGGCAAGGCGGCGCTCGTTTCGATAGCGAAGCACGACCGCGTGTACGAGCCCGCCGACCCCGCGAGCGAGTACGACGTGGCCGCAGCCGCGCACAGCCGCTACTTCTGGAACGAGTGGTTCGTGGCCGCGATCATCCGTGGCGACCTCGATGACGATTTCGACGGCGTGCCCGAAAAGACGGCAGATCCGGCGTTTGTTGGGCGCGCGGATTACTTTGGGCTCAATTACTACGGCGTCTCGCGCATCGCCGCCGGCGCGCTCAAGCTGCCGTACCTGGGCGTCTTGCCATCGCAGCTCGATCTGCCGAACGACCGCCCGAAGAACGACCTCGGCTGGGACATCTTCGCGCGCGGCTTCGGCACCGTGATCGACGAGGCCGCCGCCCACGGACTGCCCATCTACGTGACCGAGAACGGCATCGCCGACGCCGAAGATCGGAACCGCAGCCGCTACCTCGCCGAGCACCTCTTCGAGCTTGGCAAGGCCAGCCTTCGCGGCGCCGACGTGCGCGGCTACATGCACTGGTCGTTCCTCGACAACTTCGAGTGGGCGAGCGGATTTTGCCCGCGATTCGGCCTCTTTCGCGTCGACTTCGAGGCGCTTGACAAGCCGCGCACGCCTACGGCCGCCTTGGCGCTCTATACGGAGATCGCCTCGGCCCGCGCGCTCACGGCCGCCCGCGTCGCGGCGCTTCCCGCGTACAGCTCCAAGCCCCACCCCTGCGCGACTTTCTAGCAGGACGAAAAATAGAGTAACTCGACGAGGCGCGGCATTCGCGCGCGAGAGTCCCGACGACCGCGAGAGCCATGGCGACCTTCTACGTCACGACCCCGATCTATTACATCAACGACGCGCCGCACCTCGGCAGCGCGTACACGACCATCGTGGCCGATGTGCTCGCGCGCTATCGACGACTGCGCGGCGCGGACACTTTCTTTCTCACCGGCACCGACGAGCACGGCCTCAAGATCCAGCGCGCGGCCACAGAGCGCGGCATCGAGCCCCAGGCTTTCGCCGACGAAGTGAGCGAGCTGTTCCGCCAAACCTGGCCGAAGCTCGGTTGCGCGCCGGACGATTTTCTTCGCACCAGCTCGGCGCGACACAAGCGCGGGGCGCAGGCGATGTGGCGGCGCATCGAGCAGGCGGGCGACATCTACCTCGGCCACTACACGGGCCTCTACTGCGTGGGCTGCGAGTCCTACTACACGGACAAAGAGCTCGAGCAGCCGGGGGGTATTTGCCCGACGCACAAGAAGCCCGCCGAGCTCGTGAAAGAAGAGAGCTACTTCTTTCGGCTGTCGCAATACCAAGAGCGGCTCACGCGCTTTTACGAGAACAACCTGCGCTTCGTCGAGCCCGAGTCGCGCATGAACGAGGTCAAGAGCTTCGTAGCCGGCGGCCTCGAAGACCTGAGCGTCTCGCGCACGACCTTCAACTGGGGCGTGCCCGTCCCCGGCGATGAGCGGCACGTCATGTACGTGTGGTTCGACGCGCTGAGCAATTACTTCACGGCGCTCGATGAGCCCGCCGACAATGGCAAGTACTGGCCGCCGGATGTGCAGCTCGTCGGCAAAGACATCCTCCGATTTCACGCCGTCTATTGGCCTGCGTTCTTGATGGCAGCGGGCTTCGCGGACGATGAGCTCCCGCGGCACGTGGTGGCCCACGGCTGGCTCACCTACGGCGGCCAGAAAATGAGCAAGACCCTCAGAAACACGGTCAGTCCGGTGGCGCTGGCCGAGGCCGTGTCGCCCGCGGTCGGCGTCGATACGGTGCGTTATTGCTTGCTGCGCTCGATCTCCTTCGGCCACGACGGGGACTTCTCGATCGACGACGTGCTGGCGCGCTACGGTGCCGATCTCGGCAACACGCTCGGCAACTTGTTGAACCGAGTGCATCCCTTCGCCGTGAGCGAACCCGGTCTCACGCCGGCGCCGGACGGTCCGCTCGAGACGGCGCTGTTCGAGGCGATCGTCACCGCTGCCCGCGAGGCCGCCGAGGCGTGGGATCACGTGTCGCCGACCCGCGCGCTGGAGGCCACGTGGGTCGGGCTCGCGCAGGCCAACCAGTACTTCGACAAGGCCGCGCCGTGGGCCGCGAAGAAGTCGGAGCCCGCGCGCGTGCCGACGATCGTGAGCGCCGTGGTGCGAGCGCTCGAGGCGATGAGCGTCCTGGTCTGTCCGGTGATGCCAAGCGTGTCGGCGGCGATGCGCGCCCAGCTCGGTCTCGCCCCGCTCGGCTCCGCGATCGGTCACGACCAGTGGCCGCTAAGCTTGCCTGCCGCGCGCGCAGAACTCGCCCTCGTGCGCGGCGAGCCCATTTTTCCGCGGTTTTCTCCAGAAAAAGTGGCAGAGCTGCGAGCCGCATTCACGCCACACTGAGCGTTGCTGCCGCTCGGATGGCCCTCCCTCTACTCACCAAAGTCGCGCCACTCCGAAGGAGTCGAACAGCTTTTCACGGCTGATCAAGGTCAGCCCCTCCGTCTGCGCCTGCGCGATCAGCATGCGATCGAAGGGATCGCGATGGCTTCCGTGAAGCAAGCCGGCGCGCTCGGCGTGGACGACGCTCACGGAGAGCTGCGAGAACGCCTGCGACGCGATGGCGCCGGCGATGTCGTCGATGATCACCTTGGCCCCCGGCAGCTTGCCGAGGCGATATTTGGTGGCAATTTCCCACGCGGACGCAGCGCTCACGAAGACTTCGTTGTTTTCGTCAGCGATCGCCCGTTTCGCGCGGACGGACAGGCGACGCGCACCGGCGAGCCACCAGAGCAAGGCGTGCGTGTCGAGCAAGACTCGCACCCTCATCTCTCCCAGGCGGCGAGCTCTCGGGCGGAGAGCGGCTCGAAGAAGCTCTCATCCACGACCAGCTTGCCTCGCAGCGCCCCGAACTGCCGTCGCGGTGGTTTGCGGTCGATGGGCACCAACCGGACGACCGGATCTTTCCCTCGGGCGATGATCACTTCTTCGCCGGCGCAGGCCAGTTCGATGAGCCGAGACAGCTCGGTTTTTGCACGGTGGATGGGCACGGTCCGCATGACCTAGCTAACTTAGCCTGGTTCATGTGGCCGCACCACCGCCGCGCGACGAGCGGGGTCACGCGAATTCATCCGTCCCGAGCAGCGTGGAGGACGCGGCGATGGCTACTCCGTGAAAATCTTTTCGGCGCGCGCGGCGATGCTTCCGCGTTCGAGCCTCAGCGTCACGAGCTCTCCGGGGTGGATGAGCGCGGCGTTCGTGACGACGTGGCCTGCGCTCGACGTGAGGATGGCGTAACCGCGTCCGAGGACGGCGAGCGGCGAGAGCGCGTCGAGTCGAGCGGCGCCCTCGGCGAGCGATTTCCCGTGCAGGCCGAGGCGACCCCGCATCGCGAGGACCAGCCGTGGCAAGAGCGGCACGAGCCGGGCGCGGGCCTCACTCACGACGCGGCGCGGATCGCACGCATCGAGTCGGCGCCCCGAGTGGAGGAGGGCCTGGCGGCGGGCGCGGAGGCTGCGTGTGAGGGTGCGCTCGAGACCGTGCGCGAGCTCGTCGAGACGCTGCCCGGCTTCGTGCAAGCGATGGCGTGGCTCGCCGAGTCGGTGCTCGAGGCGGCTGAGCCGGCCGGTGTCGGTCGCGAGCCGGTGACGAACGCCGCGCTCGACACGTCGGACCAGATGCGCGAGGGCGGCGCGCTGCTCGTGCTCGCTAGGCACGAGCCGTTCGGCGGCTTGCGATGGCGTCGCGGCGCGGAAATCTGCGGCGAGATCGCAGAGCGTGAAGTCGACCTCGTGGCCGATGGCGCTGATGATCGGGAGCTTCGAGGCGGCGACGGCGCGCACGACCCGCTCGTCGTTGAAGGCCGCAAGATCTTCGGCCGAGCCGCCGCCGCGCGTCACGATCACGGCGTCGAATCCCCGGGTTCGCGACACGAGCTCGAGCGCGCGCACGATCTCTTCGGGTGCGGCGGCGCCTTGAACCGAGGTGTGGACGAGGACCAGCGTGACCGCCCCGCGCGCGAAGGCGACCTTCCGCACGTCCGTGAAGGCCGCTCCCTCGCGGCTCGTGACGACGGCGATGGTGCGAGGCTCGGTGGGGAGCGCGCGCTTTTTGGCCGGGTCGAAGAGCCCCTCGTCCTGAAGCTTCGCCTTGAGCTTTTCGAGCGCAAGGAGCAGCGACCCGCGTCCGGTCTCGAGCACGCGCTCGACCACGAGCTGCAGCTTGCCGCGCGGCGCGAAGACGGTGGCGCGCCCGGACACGACGATGCGATCGCCGTCTCTCAGGGGCGTGCGCACGCGCGCGGCGGCGGCACGAAACATCGCGCAGTCGATGACCGCGTCCTCGGTCTCATCCTTGAGCGTGAAATACACGTGTCCGCTCTGCTGTTGCTTGAGGCCGCGAATCTCGCCGCGCACGCGCACGTCCGCGGTCTTGTGCTCGAGCAGGCGCTTGAGCCGCTGATCGAGCTCGGCCACTCCGATGACGACGGGCTCGGCGAAGGCGGGCTCGGCCACGGGCTCGGCCGCGGGCTCGGGTGCACGATGGAACGATCGCTCGGCCACGGGCTCGACCACGGGCTCGGGTGCAGGTGTGAAACAGGG
>SHZB01000226.1 GCA_009692485.1 Myxococcales bacterium | reverse complement strand
GGTGCCCGGCGTCTTCGAGCCTACATCCGCAGGGGACATTAAAAGGTAAACAGCAAGGAACTCGGTGGGTAGCGCGGCGCCCCACGGAAAGACTCTGTTCATTGCGCCGCCGGTGGCCGCGTATTCCCACTCGGCTTCGGTCGGTAGAAAACCTCCATCCCAGATGCAAAACGCATAGGCCGCGAACCAGTTCACGCAGTTGATGGGGCGATTCTCATGGTCATTCTGAGGGTCGGGGGTCGGCGTCCATTGGGCGTACTTGCCGTCGTTGGTGCCCGCGCACCCCAGCACGGAATTCGCTTCCGTTCCCGTGTCGAGAGCGTCGAGGTGCTCGTTCCAGGCCAGCTTCCAACCCGGCTCTTGGGCCGGCGCGCTGAGCCCCATCATCCCGTTGAGATGGGCGTGGAGACCGGAGCCCAGTGCCGGCCGAAACAGGTTCATTAAAGCTCCGACGAAAGCCCGAAACCGTCCGACCGTCACCTCGTAACGATCGAGTCGGAAGCTCGACACGGTGGCCGTGCCCCCCCCAGCCGTGTTGATGGACTCGCCACCCGTTACCAGGTCGCTCGCGCAGCAGTCGGCATTCGCCAAGAGGCCGCAGTCGCTCTTGCCTTTGCCGCCATTGACGCAGCTCAGCGGCGTGGAGTCGCCCCCGCCGCCGCCCCCGCCGCCGTTCGCGCTGCTCGACGAGCCGCCGTTCGCGCTGCTCGACGAGCCGCCGTTCGCGCTGCTCGCGGAGCCGCCGTTCGCGCTGCTCGCGGAGCCGCCATTCGCGCTGCTCGCGGAGCCGCCGTTTGCGCTGCTCGCGGAGCCGCCGTTTGCGCTGCTCGTACCCGTCGACGCCGTCGCTCCTTGTCCCGCCGTGCCGCTTGTGTTGGCGAACTCGAGATCGCCGACACCCGCGATGAGTTCACAGCCCGTGAGCGCAATCAGCGCGGCGGTAGCAAGCTTGGAATTCACCGCCTTAGTGGACCGGGAAAGCGCCGATGCGTCAACTTCGCCGGTCGCTCTCGTTGCAGTCGCTGTCTTCGCCGAGGCTCACGCCCATCAAGACCTGCGCGCCGTTGCCGAGCCACACGTTCTTCTCGCTCCGCACCGGCTCGCAGCGCACGGGCGCGTGCCTGGTGAGGACACTCGGGTCGCTCGTCTTATGCGTGCCGTCGGAGATGTCGAGCGCGGGCGCGAAGATGCACGCCTGCTCGATCACGATCGGTGCGCTCCCCGAGCTGCTGTTCGAGCCCGAGCCGATCAACACGTCGCCTTTGACGCGAAGGAGGCCGCTCGGTCCCGTGGTGAATTGGCTCCACGAGCCCACGCGCACGTCGGTTTCACGCGCGCGGTCGCGGCGCACCGTGGCGGTGCGGTCAAGCGACGTCGCTCGTCTTGTCGCTCGTCTTGTCGCTCGTCTTGGTGCCGGTCCGCGTGTCGTCGAATCCGAGCGAGGCGAGCACCGCGTGCATGTCTCCGGGGATGCGGGCTTCGACGCGCCGGCCCGACGGAAGGGTCGCAGCCGTCACGTGCACGAGCGTCCGGTCGAGGCCGTGGCGCTCAAAAAAATGCCGACGCGATGCGGGCCGGGAGCGGCGCGGATCACCGAGCGCGGGATGGCGAATGCCGGCGAGTTGTTCGAGCACTGCGTCGATCGCCGTCGTGCCTGAGCGGACGAGCAGGCGCGAGTGTCCGGAGGCGACGCCGACGCGTACAAACTCGCTGTGGGCATTCCGACAGCTCCGCGCCGGACGCCGAATCGTCCCAGTTTCGTGGGTGATTCCGTGCGCGACGCAGGCGAGCTCGAGCATGACGCGCGGGCGATGGCCGTGGGTGCTCCCGCGTGCGAGCACACAGACTCCGCTGACGTCGCGCGGGACGGACACGAGCGGGGTCGCGCTCTCCCAACCGAGCTCGAGGGACAACGACGCGAGCCACGGCGCAAGTGCTTCGATGTGCGCAGGTTTGTCCAGCGCGGCGAAGTCGGCCTCGACGGCGAGCCAGCTCGTCTTCGGCGCGGGCGCAGGTTCGAGCCATGCGACGGACTCGATCTGCTCGGTTTGCGGGATCATGTCGAAGGCGCCGATCGTGACCGTGGCGAGACCGAGCGCCGCAAAATGCGCCAGATCGCGCGTCAAGGTCTCGGGCATGCACGAGACGTAGGCGAGGCAGCTCGGAAGGAGCCCTGCGATCGCCTCGCGCAATGCCGGCGTGAGTCCGCGACGTGGCGGATCGACGAGCACGGCATCGAACTGCTCCCCACGTGCCTCGGCGCTCTTGGCGTAGCGCTCCGCATCCTCGGCGTGGACCGTGACGTCGAGGCCCTCGCGACGCGCCGACGCCCGCGCGAGCTCCGCCGCAGGCACGAACGACTCGACCATCGTCACCTTCGCACCGGCACGCGCGAGCGCGAGGCCAAACGCGCCCGAACCCGCGAACAGCTCGAGCACGCGCGGAGCCTCGCGAACGAGGATGCGGGCCTTCAGCGCACCGACGATCGCGGTGGCCTGGCCGCGATGCGCTTGCACGAACGATCCAAAGCTTGCCAAGACCTCGATGTCGCCGAGCCGATCGACGGCGCTCGCCTCGCCGAACAAGAGCCGCGTCACCGGACCCAAGATCTGCGGGTTCGTGGCCGTGACATTGAGGGCGACGCCGACGACCACGGGCTGCGTGGCCGCAAGCTCACGAGCGAGCTGCCGCGCGGATAGGTCGACGTCCGCATCATCGTGCGTGACCACCAGCGTCACGAGCACGCGCGCCACGGCCATGCGATCGACTGCCTCGCGCAGATCCACCGCCGCGAGCGCACGCGTCGCCGGCGTCGAAGGGCCACGCAACAAAGCTCGGAGCGCCACCGCAACCGCGCGGAGAATCGGGCTCGCGACGAGGCAGGCCGGCGTGTCCACGACGACGTGATCGCCATCACGCGCGTACATCCCGAGCGCGCCATCGCCGCCCGCCATCCACTTGATGCGGGTTCGATACCCGAGCTGCGGGGACGCCTCGGCCACAGTCGGAGAAGCGACGTGTGCGAGCGGCGCCGAGCGTGCGAGCGTGGCGGCGAAGCGCGCTGATTTCTCCGCAAGCTGCTCGCCGTAGCCGAGGTGCATGCGCGGGCAGCCGGCACAGCGCTCGAGGTGCTCGCACGCCGCCGCCGCGCTCGGCGTAGCCGCTGTTGGCATTGCCGCTGTTGTCGTAGCCGCTGTTGTCGTAGCCGCTGTTGTCGCTGTTGGCATTGCCGCTGTCAGCTTAGCCGCGGTCTGCGACGTCATCTCGCGATGCTATTGCCTCGCTTCATCTGAATCGACGGCCAAGGTTGATCGATCGTGTAAGGTAAATTTCTTTCGCGATGCCCGTCCGCGTGAGGCGCGATCCGCACGCTCTGTATTCGTCACGAAACCCCCGGTTTTTCCGCCTCGATCGTGCTCCGATGACCCCGCTCACGCTGCTCTTCATCACCGTCTTCAACAGCATTCTCGGGCTGAGCGTGCTGTTTCCGGTGTTGGCGCCGCTCTGTCGCGCGCTCGGGCTCTCGGTGATTCAGGGCGGGAGCCTCTCGGCTGCATACGCGCTGATGCAGTTCGCAATGAGCCCGTATTGGGGGCGCCGCAGCGAGGTGGTCGGCCGCAAGCCCGTCATGCTGACCGGCATCATCGGATTCGGCCTGAGCTTCCTGGCCTTCGCCCTGCTCGCGCAACTCGGACACGCCGGTCACCTCGAGGCGACTCCGCTTTATCTCGCGTTGGTGGTGGCTCGGCTCGTGGGCGGCGCGCTCTCTTCGGCGACGCTACCGACAGCGCAGGCCTACGTCGCCGACGTGACCGATCGCGACGGTCGCACCTCGGGGATGGCCGTGATCGGTGCGGCGTTCGGGCTCGGCGTGATCTTCGGTCCCGGGATCGGCGCGCTCTTATCGGGCATTCACTTGCTCGCCCCTGTCTACGCCTCGGCGGCCTTGGCCGGTGTGAACGCCCTCTTCGTGTACTTGCGGCTCCCCGAGCCCGAGCGGGGTGAGCGCGGTCGGGTGGCCGCACCGCTCACGGCTCGCGATGGACGCATCTTCCCGCTGCTCGCCGTGGGCTTCGTCGTGACGCTCGCGGCCGTCGGCATGGAGCAGACGGTCGCCTTCTATTTTCAAGATCGCCTCGAGCTCTCGGCGGTCGATACCGCGCGCCACGTTGGCCTCGCGCTCGTGCTCTACGGGATCGTCGCCGTCTTCGCGCAGGGCTTGATCGTGCGCAAGCTGCGGCTCAGACCCGCAACGCTGGTTGCGGTCGGTCTGCCGCTCGCGATCGCTGGCTACGCGCTGTTCATCTTCGCGCGCGGCTTCGCGTCGCTGTCCATCGCGCTCGCCCTTCAGGGCTTCGGTCAGGGCCTCATCGTGCCGGGGATGACCGCGGCGGCGTCACTGGCCGTGGGCGACGACGAGCAGGGCGCGATCGCTGGCTTGAACAGCGCCGCGCAGGGGCTAGGACGCGCGCTCGGCCCCATCGTCGGGACCGCCCTCTACGAACTCCGACCCGAATATCCGTACCTGCTCGGCGCCGCGCTCCTCGCCGTCGTGTTCGTGTTGACCCGCGCCAGCCAGCAGTTGCGCGCCGCAATCGCCGGTGCCGCCGATCGGCCCGTCTCACCGAGGGCGTGACCGCGCCGCCATTCGTGGCGTCGTGCTATCGGCATAACTCGATTTGCCTATAGTCAAACTCGGCGCGGGCGTGACCGCGTCCATTCGTGGCGTCGTGCTATCGGCATAACTCGATTTGCCTATAGTCAAACTCACCCGTGCGTGAACGCGCAGCCATTTGTTGCGCGGCCGGACAGAGTGGGACAGTGTCCGCCGCCGTTCCAAGGAGCCTCAACGTGACCCTGCATTTCCCCCCGATAGTCGACTCAATCTGTGATGCCGTGGGCGCGACGCCGATGGTCCGCCTCTCCCGCATCGGCCACGATTTGCGCACAGAAATTCTCGGAAAGTGCGAGTTCATGAATCCGGGCGGCTCGGTCAAAGATCGCATCGGCGTCCGCATGCTGCTCGAAGCCGAGAAGAGCGGGCGCATCAAGCCGGGCGACACGCTCATCGAGCCGACATCGGGCAACACCGGGATCGGACTCGCGCTCGCGGCGGCCGTGCGCGGCTACCGCGTGATCATCACGATGCCCGAGAAAATGAGCCAGGAGAAACAGGTCGTGCTCGAGGCCCTCGGCGCAGAGATCATCCGCACGCCGACGGAGGCCGCCTTCGACTCGCCCGAGAGCCACATCGGCGTCGCGCGGCGCCTGCGCGAGGTGATCCCGAACGCGCACATCCTCGATCAGTACGCCAATCCCGATAACCCCGACGCGCACGAAGAGGGCACCGGGCGCGAGATCATCGAGCAGTGCGACGGAAGGCTCGACTGCGTCGTCATGACCGCGGGCACCGGCGGCACGCTCACCGGAGTCGCTCGCGTCATCAAGCGAGAGCTGCCGCACGTGCGCATCGTCGGCGTCGATCCCGAGGGCTCGATCCTCGCGGGCCCCGGCGAGATCCGAAGCTACAAGGTAGAGGGGATCGGCTACGACTTCATCCCCGATGTGCTCGACACGAGCCTCGTCGATGAGTGGATCAAGTCGAACGACCACGACTCGTTCCGCACCGCCCGCCAGCTCATCCGCCAAGAGGGGCTGCTCGTCGGTGGCTCGAGCGGAGCCGCTGTTTGGGCCGCACGCCGCGTCGCCGAGCGCATGCAGCCAGGCCAGCGCGTGGTCGCGATCTTGCCCGACTCGATTCGCAACTACCTCACCAAGTTCGCCAGCGACGGCTGGATGCGCCAGCACGGGTTTCTCACGAACGACTTCGAGCTGGGCACGATCGCCGATGTGTTGCGCGCGCTGCCGCAGCAGGTGCTCGTGACCGTCGCCGTCGACGACCGCCTGCAGGTCGCGATGGACAAATTCAAAGCGCACGGCATCTCGCAAATGCCGGTGCTCGACAAGGGCGAGCTCGCCGGGATCGTCACCGAGAGCGATCTCTTGAAGCACCTCGTCGCCGGCAACGCGACGCGCGAGACGACCATCGCCGAGGTGATGGAGCGCCGGGTCGCGACCGTCGCCCTTCAAGCCGCGGCCGGCGAGCTTCCGCGGATCTTCGAGCGCGGCGAGGTTGCGCTCGTCGTCAACGATCAACGCCACGTGCTCGGCATCATCACGAAGATGGACGTCATCGAGCTCGTCGCAGCCAAACGCACTAGACATTGAGCGAGAGGCATTGAGCGCACGCGGCGTAATCGGCGCTTGCTGTGATCGGGCAGTTGTGCCAGTTTGCCGCGGTCAAATCTCGTTACTGGTACTCGGCTCCTAAGGCTCTCTCGTTCGCTTAGTTCATTCGCACGGGACCGCAGAAGCATGTTTGCTCGTCAACGATACGAAACGCATCGGCAACGACTGTTGCCGCCTTCATCGACCCGCGGCAATTCGATGAAAGATCCCTGGAACAACGCGAAGAGCGTGCGCGCCGCCCGAGAGAGAGTCTGATGAACAACCGATTGTACGTAGGAAACCTGGCCTTTCACACGACCGAAGACATCCTGCAGCAGGCGTTTTCGCAGTTTGGCGAAGTCACGGAAGTCAAAATCATCCTCGACCGTGAGACCGGTCGTTCGCGAGGCTTCGGCTTCGTGGTGATGGGCACGGGCGACGCGGCGAAGGCCGCTGTCGATCAAATGAATGGCGCGTCGCTCGACGGGCGTGCGCTGCGCGTCAACGAGGCGGAAGAGCGTCGTGAGCGCTCCGGCGGCGGCGGTGGCGGCGGCGGACGTAGCTTCGGCGGTGGCGGCGGCGGCTTCGGTGGCGGCGGCGGCTTCGGCGGCGGCGGCGGCGGCGGTGGTCGTGGCGGCTTCGGCGGCAGCGGCGGCGGCGGCGGCGGCTTCGGCGGCGGTGGTCGCGGTGGTCGCGGCGGCGGCGGCGGCGGTCGCGGCGGTGGTCGTGGCGGCTTCGGCGGCCGCGGGCAGGACGAGGGCAGCGGC
>SHZB01000225.1 GCA_009692485.1 Myxococcales bacterium | reverse complement strand
GCGTTTGCGCTTGCGTTTGCGCTTGCGTTTGCTTCGCCGTTTGCGCCTGCGTTTGCGCCTGCGTCGTTGGTGTCCTCGACGCGCTCTGCGAACTCGCGACAGCCGCGTCCCGATGCGAGCTCGCACGCCCGCCCGAGCAGCTCGAAGCTCTTGGCGCGAGCGCTGTGTGCGACGTCATCCGCCGAGCCGTGCGTCACCTCATGGGTCGGATCGTGGGCGAGATCGACGCAGGCGGCGGCGACCTCCGCGTCGCATGCAGCCACGAGCAACGACCGCCGGCACCACGCGCTCGGCGCCGCGACCGCGAAACGGTGACAGCTCGTGAAGTCCAGCTCGCGGCATTCTTCGCGGCAATCGGCGGGCGACGCGGCGGTGCAGCGCGCCTCGGGCGTAGGCGGCCCATCGACACAAGCGGCGAGCGCCGCCGAGAGCCGTCGAGGCGCACCCAGCTCGGGCGCATTCGGCGCGGGCACGACCGCGGTCGGCGGTGGCGCGACCGACAGCGGCGGCTCGGCGCGCGGCGTCGCACCGCATCCGAGCGCGAACAGCCCCACGATCGCGGGCACGCCGAGCATGCCGAGAGCGAACGTCCACGCAGAAAGTTTCATCGACGCGGCCTCGGATCCCTTTACGCGACTGTGGCGAGCGACTACAGCGTGTCTCGGAGAAACCCGATAAATGTTGATGGCATACGCGAGCGTCTTGGCGTTCTTCGCCGTCGCGGGCGGGTTCGTCTTGGTGTCGATGCTGGCCGGCACGCTCATTCGCCCGAATAACCCCTATTCCGAGAAGCGCGACACCTACGAGTGCGGCGAGGCGCCGGTCGGGCCCGCGTGGTTCAACTTCAATCCGCGTTTTTACATCATCGCGCTCATCTTCATCATCTTCGATGTCGAGATCGCGTTCATCTATCCGGTGGCGCGCGTGTTTCGCGGCTGGGTCGCACAGGGCCACGGGCTCTACGCCTTCGTCGAGATCTTCACCTTCGTGGCCATCCTGTTACTCGGCCTCGTCTACGTGTGGAAAAAGGGCGACCTCGAGTGGATCCGCGCTTTCAAGGGCGATCCGCGCGGCGCCGAGGACGTGACCAGCAAGATCAAAGCGCCGGATGTTGCACCCGCCGCAGCCACCGAGCGCGTCGATCGCGCCGCGTGACGTGATAGGACAAGAGGCACGATGGACGGCTCAAAGCTCAATCTCATGGTCCCCTCGGCGGGCTACGACGCTCGCTACGCCGATGACCAAGGCAGCGTCATCACGACGCGCGTCGATCAGACGATCAACTGGCTGCTCAACTGGGGGCGCTCGAACAGCATCTGGTACATGCTCTTCGGTCTGGCCTGCTGCGCCATCGAGTTGATGCAGACCGGCGGGCCGCGCGGCGACTTCGAACGCTTCGGCTCAGCGCCTCGTCCGAGCCCGCGCTCGAGCGATCTGTTCATCATCGCCGGCACGCTCACCTACAAGATGGCGCTTCGGGTCAGGCGGCTCTTCGATCAAATGTCCGAGCCGCGCTACGTCATCTCGATGGGTAGCTGCTCGAACTGCGGCGGGCTCTTTCAGTACGCGTACTCGGTCTGCAAGGGCGTCGATCAGATCATCCCCGTCGACGTCTACGTGCCCGGGTGTCCACCGCGTCCCGAGGCGCTGCTCGAGGGTCTCCTCAAGATCCAAGAGCAGATCAAGAGCGAGCGGTATCTCCAATATCGTTACGGCGTCGGCGTGACGCCCGAGGTCAGCCTACTGGGCTGAACTGCTCGATCACGGAAATGCGCGCTCACTGAAATAGCTCATTAGCAGGTCCTCGTGTCGCATCGGCGCCGGGCCGCAGAATCAAGGGAACGGCGATGAAGGCCGAAGAGATCTTCGAGAAGGTCAGGGCGAAGTTTGCGGGCGATGTCGCCACTGGCTTCAACGATGGCAAGGGCGGCGACAGGGACGCCTGGTTTCTGGTCGAGCCGTACCGCATCGAGGACGTGGCCACGTTCTTGAAGACCGATCCGGAGCTGCACTTCGACTACCTCGAGTGCGTCACTGGAATCGACTATCCGGACGACAAGCAGATCCGCGTCGTTTACCATGTGTACTCGTACGTGAAGCGGCACCGCATCGTCCTGAAGTGCCTGCTCGACCGCGAAGATCCGGCGCTGCCGACGGTGTCGAGCGTGTGGCCGACGGCGAACTGGCAAGAGCGCGAGTGCTTCGATTTGCTCGGGGTCTTGTTCGACGGGCACCCCGATCTGCGGCGGCTCCTCTTGCCCGACGACTGGGAGGGTCACCCCTTGCGCAAGGACTACGTAGAGGCGGACGAGTACCACGGGATCCCGACGACGCGCCCGAACCCGATCGAGCTGTTCGCGATCAAGGTGCCGTCGAAGGCTGCGCCCCTGGCTGACGCGAAGAAAGAGGGCGGGCCATGAGCGAGGTCGTGTTCGCCAACGAGATGGACGAGGAGATGACCCTCAACATGGGGCCGCACCACCCCTCGACCCACGGCGTCTTGCGCTTCATCGTGAAGAGCGACGGCGAGATCATCCGCACGGCGATCCCCGACGTCGGCTACCTCCACCGCTCGATCGAGAAGATCGGCGAGCGCTGCACGTACCAGGGCTACATGCCCTACACGGATCGCGTCGACTACGTCGCGGCGATGTTCGCCAACGAGTGCTGGGCGAGCGCGTGCGAGAAGCTGATGGCCATCGAGGTGCCGAAGCGCGCCCAATATCTGCGCGTCATTTCGTGCGAGCTGAACCGGATCTCAAGCCACATGATCGCGCTCGGTGCGATGGCCATGGACGTCGGCGCGATCACCCCATTTCCGTGGGCGTTGCGCGAGCGCGAGCACATCAACGATCTGATTGAAGAGCTGTGCGGCGCGCGGCTCACGTTCAACTACCACCGCATCGGAGGCGTCTCCTTCGATCTGCCGAAGGGGTGGCGCGACAAGACGCTCCGCTTCCTCGACCTCTTCGATCCGGCGATGGAAGAGTTCGATCGCCTCATCACCAACAACACCATCTACATCAAGCGTCTCGCCAACGTCGCCATCATCAACGCGACCGAGGCGAAGGACTGGGGACTGGTCGGACCCAACCTGCGTGCGTCCGGAGTCGCGTGGGATCTACGGCGCGACGACGCGTACTCCGTGTACCCGGAGCTCGACTTCGACGTGGTGGTCGGCAAGGGTCTGGTCGGCACGGTGGGCGACTCGTGGGACCGATTTTGGCTGCGCTGCCGAGAGTGCTGCGAGTCGAGCAAGATCATCCGGCAAGCGGTCGACAAGATCGACGAGCACCCCGAGGACGACATCATGGGCAAGCTGCCCAAGAAGATCAAACCCGTGGGCGAGGCCTACGCGCGCATCGAGAGCGCACGCGGCGACATGGGCTGCTACGTCGTTGGACGAGGCGCGGCCGAGCCGTATCGCGCGCGGTTTCGCACCGGAAGTTTCACGGCGATGGGCATCATCGAGGCGAAGAGCCCGGGCCTGTTCCTGGCGGATCTCGTGGCGCTGATCGCGAGCCTGGACGTCGTCGCTCCCGAGATCGATCGCTGAGCAGCGGGCTACTACACCGAGCCGGAGATCACTTCGGCGAAGGAGCGAGCAGTGCCGCGAGTTGCCGCTCGAGCGACGCTTCTCGCGTGAGGCCGCGCGCGTAGCTCTTCACGATGCCGGTCTGATCGACGATCGCGATCGTCGGCAGCGAGCTAGCGTCATAGAGCGCCTGGGCTGCGCCCTCCTCGTCCGAGAGGATGAAATAGCTGAGGCCCTTCTGTGCGGCGTATCGCGCTGCGACCGGTGCGTGTTCTCCGACGTTGATGCCGAGGACGACGACCTCGTTCGGGTGTTTGCGGGCGATGCGATCGAGGATCGGCGCTTGGTGAGCGCAGGGTCCGCACCACGTCGCCCAGAAGTCGAGGATCACGATCTTGCCCGCGAGCTGCGAGAGCCGAAGCCGCGCGCCCACCTCACCGTTCGCGACGATCGGCAGCTCAAAGTCAGGTGCAGGCTTGCCCACGAGCGGCCCGTCGAAGGAGAGCCGCGGCATGACGGCGAGCCCGAACAACAGGCTGAGCGCGAGCAACACGCCGATCGCCGGATACAGCGATTTACCGGAATAGAACTCGGGCTGTGCCATGCGTGCGCCGCCGGAAGTCTCAGGGGGACGATTCGAGCGGAGCGTGGCTCACGGGGTCCGTACGACGCTGCCATCCGCGTGACAACGAGCGATGACGCTGCCACCCGCGTGACGACGAGCGATGACGCTGCCACCCGCGTGACGACGAGCGATGACGCTGCCACCCGCGTGACGACGACGGACGACGCGCCTCACTTCGCGATCTTGCATTCCGAGACCGTGCCCGTGTACCAGCCCGCGCCGGAGTGCCAGGCGTCGCCGGACTTCCACTGCACTTGAGCCGCGGCGGTCTTGCCCTCCACGGTGTACTTGCACGCGACGGCGAAGCGCGGACCGGGGCGCTCGAAGTCCTCTTTGTCGAGCTTCTCTTTGAGCGCGGGCTGGGTCCAAACGCCTGCTGCCATGAACTGCGTGCGATCGGTCGTGGTGTAGGGCTGCAGCAGGCTCGCGTCATCGCGTGCGGTGCCGCTGGCCTTTTCGTGGCGCTTGTTCGCGGCGGCAAATCCGCAGTGTTTTCCGGCGATTTCCGGTTCCATCGCGCAACTCAGGTTGCGAAAGTCGGGCGAGACGACGGTGATCTCGACGTCGACGACCTGGCCAATTTTCCAGCGTGGTTGGGGCGTGCCGCCGTCCCCACCGCCGCGAGTGCCGAGCATCCCGAACGCCACGAGCAACACGGCGACCAAGATGCCGAAACCGATCACGTTGCGCGTCGAGAAGCCGGACTTGCGCGCGGCGGCACCACGTCGCGGGCGCTTGCCGGCGGACGAGGCTGCGGAGGCTTTCTTCGGCGCGGCAGCGTCACCGCTCGCAGCAGGCCCAGCGTCACCGCTCGCAGCAGGTCCGGCGTTACCGCTCGCGGCAGGCCCAGCGTTACCGCTCGCGGCAGGCCCAGCGTTACCGCTCGCGGCAGGCCCAGCGTCATCGCTCGCGGCAGCGGCGACGTCCTCGGGTTCGGCGTCGCCCGCGCCGCTGTGCTCGGAGCCGCCACCGTCGTCGGCATCCGCCGCATCCGCGCTGCCATCGCCGGAGCCGGGCTCTTCCGTATTGCCCTCGTCGGAAGCGGGCTCTGCGGGCTCGGTGCTTTCGGGTTCGACCGTGTCGGAATCAGTCTGTTTGGAGTCGTCGTTCGCCATGGCGCGCGGCACCCTAGCGAAGGGTGGCCGCCAGGGGAAGGGCCTGCAACACGCGCGACTGCAACAGTTGCGGCGACACGCGCGACTGCAACAGTTGCGGCGGTGCGAGGGGAGGCGCTATGAGCGGCGGCGATGATCAGCCACGCGCTCAGCCCACGCAGCCGCATCGCAGGAACGGGTAGCTACGTTCCCGAGCGGCTCGTCACGAATGCGGAGCTCGAGGCGCGGCTCGGCACCTCGGACGCGTGGATCCGCGAGCACACCGGCTTGCTCGGGCGGCGCGTCGCGGCCGAGGGCGAGACCACGAGCGACATGGCGGCGATCGCGGCTCGGCGCGCGGTCGCGGCGGCCGGGCTCACGGTCGCGGATCTCGACCTCATCATCCTCGCGACCTCGACCGGGGACTCGCCCTTGCCGGCGACCGCGGCGCACTTGCAACACAAGCTCGGCGCGGATCTGATCCCGTCCTTCGATCTGGGCGCATCGTCCGCGGGCTTCCTCTACGCGCTGACGGTGGGCGACCAGTTCATCGCGGCCGGGACCTTCAAGACCGTGCTCGTTGTCGGCGCGGACATGCCCTCGCGTGTGATCGATCCGGAGTGCCGGACGCTGAACGTGCTCTTCGGCGACGGCGCCGGGGCCGTGGTGCTGACGGCGAGCGATGGGGCGCGCGGCATTCTGTCGGCGACGCTGCACGCCGATGGCACGCTCGCAGAGCTGATGCGGATCCCGGGCGGCGGCTCGGCGGAGCCCCTGACGGTCGAGGGCATCAAGAACAAGCGGCAATTCCTGCGGATGGACGCGCCGCGAGTGCGCGAGCTGACGATGCAGCACCTGACGCGGACGGCGACCCGAGCGCTCAAGGCCGCGCGCATCACCAGCGCGGAGCTCGACTGGGTTGTCGCGCAGCAGGGCAACGTGCGGCTCGCGGAGGCGATCTCCGGAAGGCTCGGCTTTCCAAGCGCGCGCGTGTTGCTCGAGCCAGGCGACCACGCCAACACCATGGCGGCGTCGATCCCGATCACGCTCGACCGCGCGGTGCGATCCGGCACCATCAAGGACGGCCAGACCGTCCTCGCCTGCGCGCTCGGCGCCGGGCTCGTCTGGGGCGCGCTCATCGTGCGAATGTAGTCAAGCGACTACAGCGCCACGGAGCATCCGGACGGGGATGGTCCGCGCAATGGCGCAATGCAGTCGAGCGACTACAGCGGCAGGGACCTGCGACGCGGGGCTCGTTCGGGAATTTCCGGCGAGGCGGGCGCGCTTTGCTAGGCGAGCGCCGGCGACCTCGGGGAGCACCGGCGACCTCGGGGAGCACCGGCTACTTCGGGGAGCGCCGGCTACTTCGGGGAGCGCCGGCGACCTCGGGGAGCACTGGCGACCTCGGGGAATAGCGTTCGGACTGGAGTTAGCGCTCGCGTTTCTTGCGTGGGGGGCGGCATCTCTTCGCGCGGGGTGAGGCTCGGGGGCGCCCCAGAACTCGTCGGCTCTTGCCTACCACGCCGTGGTGGGCGGCGAGGCCGGCGTCCTTGGACTAGCAACGGCGACGAACGCGACGGAACGAATCCATGAATTCAAAGCTGCGAACCGCAAAGACTTCAACTGGGCTCACCGTCTCGGCACTTGCGTCAGGCGCCCGACGGCCCAGCGTCCGAAGAGCGCCATGGCAGAGCGCCCTCGTGCTCGCCTCGATGGCCTTGCTCGGCGCGGCGTGCGGGAGCGACTACGTAG
>SHZB01000224.1 GCA_009692485.1 Myxococcales bacterium | reverse complement strand
CTTGGCGCCCTACTCTTGTAAGAGCGTGCGTTACGTCAAGTGACGCGCGGCGCAGCCTGAGTGAGGCGGGCGGGATACGTCACTTCGCTCAGTAACTTGGCTCAGTCACTTCGCACAGCCCTCGACGCTCGTCACGACGCGCCGGGGGCTTCGTGCGGTTTGTATCCGGGAGTTCGCTCGGGATCGATAGCCGCTGCCACGCGCGCGGGCTCGGCGGCTCCAATCGCGTAGCCCTCGGCGGTCGTCACGACGCGCCGGGGGCTTCGTGCGTTTGTCTCGACGAGGCCGCGGAGCTTGCGGATGGCGACCTGCATCCGCTTGTCGTCGCGCAACGGATGGTAGGCGGCGATCCCCCAGGCCCGCAGCGCCAGCTCGGCCTTGGTGCAGCCCGCGGGTTGCTCGAGCAGGACCTGCAACAACTCGCGCACCATCGGCGCCTTGGCCACGGAAATGCGCGGCCCGTCGCAGCGCCAGATTTCGTTGCGCGCGAGATCGAGACCCCAGCCGGGTTGGTCCGCGGCGCCCCGCGCGGTGAGCGGCGGCGGACCCCAGCGAGACGTGAGCGTCGCGAGCACTGGGATGTCGAGCGTGCGCGCGCTGGGCCCGACCCCGAGGACGAGCCGCGCGAGATGGGCCGCGAGCGGAGAGTCGTCGCTGGCAGCCAGCATCGCTTCAAACGCGCCGTAATCGGGCGCTTTCGCTGTGAGCGCGAGGATAGCGCGGTGCTCGAGCTCGAATCGCGGCGAGGGCCATCGTGCGGCCGCGGCCAAAACGTCGAGGGCGCGACGCAGGCGATCAGGCGCGCCAAACACGAAGGCCACGAGCGCCTCGGGCACGGCCATGTCCGCGCGATCGAGGTAGAGCCCGCGCGCGTCGAGCCATCCGCACAGCTCATCGAGCGCGCAGAACGCCGTGCCCTCGTCGCCTCGCGCAGTCGCCGCCTCGGCTTCGAAGACGCGCATGAGGACGGCGGTGCGATCGAGCCGCGCGCGATCGTGGGCACCGCGATCGTCGGCATCGGCGGGGCGGCGCGCGACGGACGGTCGATGGCGCGAGGTCGGGGCGGGTAAATCGGCGGGCCATGCACCCAAGCGGCGGCTCGTGCCGGTGAAGATGGCGAGCCGCGTGTCGAGGTTCTGCGCGAGGACGGCGTGAAGCACATCGCGCGCGGAGACGCTTCGTTGCCAGAGCGCCTCGATCGCAGCTGGCAGGACCGCGAAGCCACCGCGGCCGAGGGTCGCGCGCGCACGAAGGTAGCCGACCGCCCTGCCCCAGATGTTCTGCGGCGTGACGAAGCGCACGAGCCGCTCGATGTACACGTCGGCCTCGCGGAGCCGCGCCGCCTGCAAATATAAAAACGCACCCGAGTAGAACAGCATCGGCGAGAGCACCCGGGGTTGGCCGACCGCCCAGCGCTCGAAGACACGCACGCCCGCGCTGATCTCATCGAGGAAAATCCAGGCCTCGAGCAGCGCCTCGAGGGTGCGCGCATCCGGCGCTTTTCCGGCGAGAATCAGCTCTTCTTCAACGCCCCACGCGAGCGCATTGGCTTCGTCGGTTTGGCCGCCGAGAGCCAGCAAGATCGCGGCCGCGGCGCGCTGCCCGGTGGACGCTTCCGCGAGCTGTGCGCCGAGTCGGACCAAGAGCTGCGCCGCGCGTGCCGGGTCGTGCACGATCGCGGCGAGGCGAGCGGCGAGCAGCAGCGCGTCGCGGACGATGTCGGGATCGCTGCTGGCAGCGGCCGCGCGCAATGCCAGCTCGAGCGACTCGGCGGTGCGCCCGAGGGCGAGCGAGCGACGTGCCTCGAGCCACACGTTGCCATCGAGCGCGGGATCGAGCGGGGCCATGCGGGCGAGACGCGCGAGATCGCCTGTTTCAAGGGCCGATCTGAGTCGCCACGTCGCGAGCTCGGGCGCACGACCGGCTGCGAGGCGCTCGTGGATCGCGGGCGCCCATCCGGATTGGAGAAGCGCGGTGGCGTACGCGTCGAGCCATTCGGCAATGGCCACTGCGGCTCCGCGCGCGATGAGTTGGTCGAGCTCACCGAGCGCCTCGTCCGCCTCCGTCGCCTGCGGCGTGCTCGCGGCGGTGGCGTGAGCTGTGACACCAGCTGTCAGCGTTGCGGGGACTGAAGCAGCGGCGGCGTGAGCTGTGACACCAGCTGTCCTATTCGCAGGGACGGCAGCCGTGGGGTCAGCTGTGACACCAGCGGTAATACTTGCAGGGACGCGAGCGATCGCATCAGCGGCGCTACGCACGCGCAGATCGCAGCGGGGATCGAGGCCCGCCGGCGGCGCTTTCGTGGCCGCGAACAACCAGCGGGCCACGCGCCCATATTGCGCGGCAGCCAGCGCGAATCGACCCCAGCGCTCGGCCTCGTCATCCGCATGCACCACGATCCAAACGTCAAGCGCATCGGCGGTATCGAGCCCCAGCTCGACGAGCAACTCGGGCTCGCGAAAGACCACGCTCCACTCGGGAGCCGCGAGGCCGCCGGCACGCACGAGCAGCCCGAGCAAGCCGCCGATCACGTCACCGCCGCGCAGGTCGGGCACGAACCACAGCGTGCGCTCGAGACGCTCGGTGCCCGCGGCGTGGACCAGCGCCTGCGTCCATCGAGCCGCGTCTCCGGCCGAGCCCGACACCCACAAGACCGGGCACGTCACGAGCGTCGCGCGAGCATCGGTCAGCCCGGCCTCGTCCCACGAGGGCACGCCAGGCGGCGCGGCGCCGAAGTTTGGAACGCGCGCCGCGAGCGGGATTCGCAGCGCGGGCTGAACGTCGCGGGATCGGCCATCCTGCGCGGGCATGTCGCCGGCGTGCATAACATCGCCGCGGGCGAACACCCAGTCGCGGTTGGCACATGCAGCACCGGCGCGGCGCTCTGCTCGTCGAGACCACGCGCGAGCTGGAGCCCTCGATGCCGCTGGCAGCGGCGGCACCGGCGCGAATGTGCCGAAACAAATGCCGGTCGTGGCGGAATGAGCGACCCTGCGCCAGGGTTGCCACCTCACTGCCACTCGCGTCGCGAGCGGTCCACGCCGCGCTATCCCCGCCGAGGTCCTATGCCAAGAGTCACCGTCGTTCGTGCCCTCACAAGCTTCGCGCTCCCGCTTGCCATGACCGCATCGCTGGGCGCATGCAGCTCCGCCAACCCGACGCCCACGAGCTCGGATCGCGCCGAAATGCCGGGAGAAACCGTGTCGCCGTCGTCCTTCGTCACGGTGTCGTCGCCCGCTTCGCTGCCCGTCCAATCGAGCGTCGCGGATCTCGCGGACGCCGTCTCGCCGACCGTGGTCAACATCACGACGACCGACACCGTGGACCGCGATGATGCGCCGGGATTTCCGGGCTTTGAATTTCTGATCCCGGGCAGACCGTCGCGTCGGCCGCGCGCGCGCATCGGGGCGGGCACGGGGTTCATCATCGACGGCGGCGGCTACGTGGTGACGAACGCACACGTCGTGTCGGATGCGGACGAGGTCAGCGTGCGGCTCCACGATGAGCGCGAATTTGCGGCGGAGGTCGTCGGTCGCGACGCGAAGATCGATCTCGCGTTGTTGAAGATCGGCGGCGTGACGGGCTTGCCCGCGGTCACGCTCGGCGACAGCGACACCCTGCGCGTGGGTGAGCACGTGCTCGCCGTCGGCAACCCCTTCGGCCTCGGTCACACGGTCACGATGGGGATCGTGAGCGCGAAGGCACGCAGCATCGGCGCGGGCCCGTATGACGATTTCATCCAGACGGATGCCTCGATCAATCCCGGCAACAGCGGCGGCCCGCTCTTCAATTTGCGCGGCGAGGTGGTCGGCATCAACACGGCGATCCGGGCGGGCGCGGACGGCATCGGCTTCGCCATTCCGGTGCGGGTGCTCAAGGACATCGTGGAGCAGCTCAAGCAGAAGGGCTACGTAGAGCGCGGCAAGCTCGGGCTCATGTTTCAGCCGATCACCCCCGAGCTCGCGAGCGCCCTGGGCCAAGACCGCCCGCACGGCGCGCTCGTGAACGACGTGATGCCGAACGGGCCCGCCGCACGCGCAGGGATTCAGGCCGGGGACGTGGTGGTCGGCGTCGGTGACGAGCGGCTCGCGCGCGCGGAAGAGCTCTCGCGCCTCGTCGCGCGGCACACGCCTGGCTCGAGCCTCGCCGTGCATCTCGTTCGCGACGGCAAGAAGCTCACGGTTCACGCGACGCTCGACAAGCTCGAGGACCGTGAGCACACCGCGTCACGCGTCCCGAAGCCTCATGCCAAGCCGGCGCGCGAGCTGCTCCCCGGGATCGAGATCGACGACGATCCCGAGGGCGGCGTGCGGGTGGTAGGGCTCACCAAGCCGGCCCACGGTCTCGAGCCGGGCGACCTGATCGTCGAAGCCTTGGGCAAGCCCGTGGGCACCGTCCTTGAGCTGACGCGCGCGCTCGAAAACAGCACGCGCAGAGCCGCGCTGCTCAAGGTGCGGCGCGACGGAAAATCACGCTACGTCGGAGTGACGCTCACGCGCTAGAGCACGCAGCTCGATCACGGTGCGGGCACGCTTGGCGCAGGCACGCCGGGTGCGCTTGGTTCGGACACGCTCGGTGCGGCGACGGTGACATCGACGCTCGCGCCGCCGTCCGCTTTCGCCACGGGAGCGCGGCGGCGACCTTCGGCGATGTCGATCTCGAGCTCCGTGGGGCACGCGACCTCGAGCCCGAGCTTGCACGCGCGCGTCCAGTAGGCGATGGCCCGCTTGGGCTCCGGCGGCGCGGCGCGTCCCTTCCAGTACAGCTCGCCGAGAGCGCGGCACGAGACGGCCCAGCCCGCCTCGCAGGACTGTTCGTAGAGGCGCAGCGCGAGCGGCCAGTCCTGCACGACGACATGCCCGTGCTCGTGAAACCAGGCGAGTTTGTAGCAGGACCGCCCATCGTTGGCGGCGCAGCGTGCCCGGCAATCGGCGAGGCTCCCGCCCTCGCAAGTCTTCGCCTCGCCAAGCTCCACGAGTGCCGGCGCGCACGCACCGAGCGCAAGCGCCGTAGCCACGAGCCCGACCCAACACCGGAGGGACGCAAACAAGGTTGCACGCATGCGCGCGAGCCTAACCTAGCGCCCCGAGCGTGGCCAAACCGCGGCCATGAATCGTGTCGCGAGCACAAGCTAGGACCGCACGAGAGCACGTGCTCTGGCCGCTTCATCGGCAGTCCCCGTAGATGGTCCGCGACGCTCCGGTGGGTGCTAACGGCAGTCTTCGGAGCTGGTCCGCGACGCTCCGATGGGTGCTGCCATGGGGTGCTCTGCTGGGTTGATTTTCGCGGGCACTGTCGATAGGCTCCGCCGAGTTGTCGCGCCTGATGCGCCGCGGAGTCGAACCGGAATGAGCCGGCCGGCGGCTACGGCAAGGAGGTCGCCAACCCATCAGGACAAATAATAATCATGCGAAATTCTTCCATTCTTAGCTTGAGCGCGATCGCCATCGGCGTGCTCGCAGCTTGCGGTGATTCGGCCGAGCCGACGACGGCTTCGAGCACGACCGCGAGCAACACGACCGCGAGCACGACGACGAGCGCGGGCGGCTCGGGCGGCTCGGGCGGTGAGGCCACCACGACGACGACCACGGCGGGCGGCGCAGGCGGCGAGGCCACGACGACGGCGGCGGCGGGCGGCGCGGGCGGCGAAGGCACGGGCAGCGGCGGCACGGGCGGCAGCGCGCCAGAGGAGACCATCAACGGCTGCAAGCTCAGCGAAGCGGTGGAGATCATGAACACGAAGCTCGTGAACATGACGCCAATGGGCAAGGCGTGGACGATTCCCTACCAGAACTGCGTCAAGGTGAAGGCCGGCTCGGCGGTTCAGTGGACCGGCAATTTCGTGGCGCACCCGCTCAAGGGCGGCACCGTCAGCGGCGGCTCAGGCAAGGTGGACCCGATGAACCCCATCTCCAAGGCCGTTGCCAGCGGAGGAATGGTCAGCGTCACCGTGGGCGATGCCGGGACGCACCCGTTCTATTGCACGAATCATCCGAGCACGATGATGGGCGTCGTCTACGTGATGCCGTGACCAGCCGGCAGCCTCCCGACTTGCGGCTCGGCTACTTGGTGGTCAGCTCGCAAGTCGCGGTCGCTGCGGGCAAGAGCCAATGCCACTGCGCCAAATCGACGCGCGGGTAATAGGCGAGAAAATCGAAGCACATTTCGTTGTGCGTGTTCTCGCCGAAGGCCACCGCGTTGGAGGTGTCGTTCTTCCACGTGCAGCGCGTGCGGACGACGTCGCCGGCGCCTAGCTGCGTGTTCAATGGATAGGCGATCTGATAGTTGAAATCGTAGTCGGCGACGTCGGCGATCACCTCCGCCGTGCCGCCCCGCTCGATCTCGCCGTGGAGAGCCGCACCGAGGGTGTGCATGTGCGGCCACGCCTGGAATACCGTGAGCGGCAGCCCCGGGATCGCCGGCACGGGCAGCGCGCACGCAAGCTCGCTCGTCGCATTCGGCGGCAGCGTGAAGTTCATGCCGCCGAAGGCCATGATGTCGGCGTCGTGCGGCCGAATCGCCGTCGTCGTGCAGAGGTCCATGCCGCTCTGATCGGTCTGCGACGGAAGCGCCTTCAAATTGTTGTAGTGCATCTGCATGACGAAATGCGCCGTCTCGCCGGCCTCGATCGGAAAGCCCGCGTCCGCCGGCAATACCTGTGCTTGGGTCCCCGGGCCCCACGCGTAGAGGAGCTTCCAGTCCCCGGCGGTGAACTCGCACGGCTTTGGGTCCGGCGACACGGCGCTCGGTGCCTGCATGAACAGCATGTGGTGCACCATCGTGTGATTGTCGATGCGCGAATTGATGGCGGTGATGTGCCGCTTCACGTCTGCCGCCGGGACATCGATTCCGAAGCAAACCTGGGCGTCGGTCGCGCCCTCCGGCATCGTGAAGGGCACCCCGGCCGTCAACGCGAGAGCCGGCTCACACGGGAGCCCGCCCCCGCCGCCCGCTCCGGCACCACCGCCTCCGCCACAGCTCTGTCCAACCGCTCCGGCCGGCATCCCGTCGTCGATC
>SHZB01000223.1 GCA_009692485.1 Myxococcales bacterium | reverse complement strand
CGCCCCGCTGCGCTCAACGTGCCGAACCAGCGCTGCCAATACTGGATGCCCGAGAAAGCCGTGTTCATCGAGCCGGGGCCCGAGCTCCTCGGTCCGGCGCGCACGCCCTATGCGCTGCAAGAGCTGTGTCAAGAGTTGCAAGCGATACGGCCGCGCGAGCCCCTCGACGGCATTGTCGTGATCGTGAATGCGCGCATGCTCGCCGACTTCAGCGAAGAGGGCGCAGAACGATACGCAAAATCGCTGCGGCGCTATTTGATCGAGGTCGGCCAACAGCTCGACGTAGACGTGCCGGCGTACGTGATCGTGACCGCGTATGACGGCCTCTGGGGCTTCGGAGATGCGTTTCGCTGGAGCCCTGAGCGCAGTCGCGAAGAACCGTGGGGGCTCACGCTTTCACCACGAATACCGCGAGCCGACGTGCCCGCGCGTGTGGCCGAACAGCTCGAGGGCCTCGCCGCGCGGATCGAGGCGACGTGCTTCGCGAAGTTGAGTTCCGAAGAGCCTGCGGACGTTCGTGCGCGCTCGTACCAGCACCTCGCGGAGTGCCGCGATCTGTTGGGTAAGCTGCGCGAGCTGATGGGCATTCTGACGACCTTGAATAGCTTCGAGCGGTCGCCGTGGATCCGCGCGCTGGTGATCGGGAGCGGCATTCCTGGCACCGGTCACAAGCTGCGCCATCGCGCCGCGCAGTTCGCTCAGATGGGCTATCACCCTCCACCCACGAGCGGCACGTCGACTCCCGGCGGAATGCCGCTCCACGCGCTCCTCGAGGACGTGTTGCTGGCGGAGCGAGACATCGTGCCGACGCGAGTCCGGTGGATCGACGACAAGCCACTCGTCGGGCTCTGGCTCGCAGCGCTCGTGTCGCTCGCGGTGGTCGCGATCGCGTGGGTTGCGCGAACGCTAGGTTAATGCCGCGTCGCTCGGCGCGAACGCTGTTTTTTTTGGCGGCGTCGCTCAGCGCGAACGCTGTTTTTTTTGGCCGCGTCGCTCAGCCCCTGCGCTGTTGAAATAGCTCGATCGCCTCGGTCGCGAGCTCGCCAATGCTGATCTCGGTACGCTCTTCGTCTTCGCCGACGACGCTCATGCGCGTGTCGCCCTGCAACGGGAGCAAGAGCTTCACGGCAGCGTCATCGCCGATCGTGACGAGCGCCTCGATCGCTGCTGCGACTGCGTCAGCGTCCTCGAGCGCGATGAAGCGCCCAAGCAATTTCACGACCCCGCCCTCGGGCACGTCGGCAAGAAGATACGGCAGCTCCACGAGACACGGCGAGCCAAGCTCTTTACGCCCGAGCGCGCGCTCGACCCCAAGCGCCACCTCTTTGAAGCGCTCGAAGGCGAGCCCCTGCAGCTGCTCCCCGGCTTCGCTCCTCGCCTCGGGAAATCTTGCGTCGAGCACGTCGATCAGCGCATCGACGACGTCATCTCCGTCGAGCTCACCGAGGAGCCGCGCGATCGCCACGAGCCGGAGCGACCCCTCTTCTTCGTCATCGAGCGCATTCGCATCGGCGGTGGCGACCGACAATTTCGCCACGAGCGCGGCGGTGTCGGCTTTACCGCCGAGAGCGAGAGCGTCGTGGAATTTCCGTGCGTCGCGCTCGGCAGCGAAGAGCGCGAGAAGGCCCGCGTCGATGTCGTCGTGGTGGCTCACGGCGAGCGAGGTACCACAGGTGTAAGTCGAGGGCGAGCCGGGCTGCAGCCAAAGGGCGGGTTTCGGCGGGTCGAATTCCTGGCGCGCGTTATAGTCGCGGCGTGCACGCGATCGTGAAGGGCGCGCTCGCGACCGCGTTCGTGGTGGCGGCGGCCGCAGCGCTCGAGCGGGCAATGCCGGGGCGCGAGGCTCGGCCAGAACCGGGCGGCATCACTTCGAGCGTCGCTGACCCACGCGCCGACGCATCGCTCCGTCCGTGCGCTGCGGGTGCGATCGCAAACGGCCAGCGAGTTTCTTCAAGGGACTGCGTGCCGCTGCCGCCGGGTGGTGACGAGCTGCGCAGCGCCCGCGAGCGCCTCTTGGCCGAGACGCTTCCGACCCTCGCGGACGCACGCGGAAGCGCCCGCGATTCGGTCACGCTGATGCCCGACCGATCCGCGGACTTCGCGCGCTACCTTCTGCCGGTGACGCCAGCGCAGGTCGAGCCCGCGCCCGCCGACGGCTCCGAGAGCGGGAATTTCGGCGAGCACCTCCTCGTCATCACGACCGACCCAGGAGCCGTCGTGACGGCGGTCGACCTCGAGGCACAACAAGGCGCGGCCGAGGTCGTCGGCGTCGGCGAGCTCTTCGGCATCACGGTCGTGACGAGACACCTCGTCCTTCGCCCGAGCGGCGCCCGCAGCTATCTCGCTTTCGTCGGAAAGCTCGCGCGTCCTGGTCCGGGAGTGGTCGTCGGCGCAGAGCTTGGGACGCTCGGGGTGCTTGGCTTCGCCGGCTCGTCGGGGTCGATCCGTTTTGCGCTTCGCGAGCTGCGCGGTCCGCTCGCATCACCGCCCGCTCACCTCGCCGACCTCGCGAGCGAGGGCTACGGTTTCGCCATCGACGCCCGCAACCTCTTGCCGCGTGCGCCATGACGACTGCGCTCACGGTGCGAGCTTATAGCCGTAGCCGTAGACCGTCAGAATGTGCTCCGGCTTGTCCGGCGTGCGCTCGATTTTACGCCGCAACTTGACGATGAAATTGTCGACGGTGCGATTCGTCGTGCTCGCCTCGAGGCCCCAAATTCTTTGCAAAAGCTCATCGCGTGACACCGGCTCGCCCGCACGTTCGTAGAGCGCACGCAGCAGTCCAACTTCGTAAAATCCAAGCGGCTCGGTCTCCTTTCCGCGAGTCACCGTGTGCGCGCCGAGATGGATCTGCACGCTCCCGAGTACGAAGCTTTCGGGCCGGTCGGAACTTCGCTCCACGCGGCGAAAAATAGCCCGCATTCGCGCGACGAGCTCACCCACACTGAACGGTTTCGTGAGGAAATCGTCGGCCCCGGCATCGAGCCCGCGGATTTTGTCCGCCTCTGAGCTTCGCGCCGTGAGCATCACGATCGGCACGATCCGATCGATTTTCCGCAGTTCTTCGCAGACGTTGTAGCCATTGCCGTCCGGGAGCATGAGGTCGAGAATGATCGCGTTGGGCCGGGTCTGCTTGGCGAGCGCGAGCCCCTTCTTCGCAGTGTCCGCAGCCACGACCTCGAAGCCTTCGAAGGTGAGCGCGTCGTGCAGGCCGAGGACGATGTTGGGGTCGTCCTCGATCAGAAGAATCTTCCGTTTTCCGGTCACTGGCTGCACGGATACCATGACTCGCGCTTCGCCCCGCGTGACCTGAGAAGACGCCGCCGCGGACGGAGCTTTCCCCGCCCGCGATGGCGCCGCGGAGGGCTTCGCTGCGAACCGATGAGCCGCTCTCGCTCACTCACCCGAGCAGGTGATGAACAGCGTTGCGCCGGGCGCTCCGTTTCCCTCACCGACGAAGCGAATGAGACGCTGCTCGGTGGCGGGGCAGTTGGCGACGAGCTCGGGATCCCCAGTCGGCGGGACCGTCGTCGCATCGATGTAGCACCAGCCATTCACCGCCGCGCCATCGACCGCGTTGGTCACCGGCTCGGTGAGCTCGTTTTGGCACGCCTCGAGATCGCGCGGACGACCGGTCTTCGGGTCCGTCTCGCCTACCGTCTGGGTGATCTCGCAGAAACAGTCCCATTGCCCGACCGTGTAAAACGGGTCGAGCTTCGCCTCCTTGATGGCCGGATGGTCTGGCGCGATCGCCGCGCGCGCCTTCGCGCTGCAGTCACAGCTCGGGGCTCGGCGTGCCTCGACGATGAGGCACGAGACGGCGCCAGCGGCATCCGGCGTGAGCGAGCGCGGCAAGCACTGGCCACCAAGCTCTTTCTTGAGCCGCTCAATGAGCGCCCCGACCGCTGGTCGGTAGCCGAAGTTATCCTGGCTCGGGTCGTCCTGCTGCTGTGGGCAGATCGAGCCAACGATCCCGCGGTCACCAAGCCCCTTGAGCACTTCGAGGTGGCGAATGCCGGGATAGGCCTTGGCGCGCTCTTGCGTCGTCTTCACGGTCGAATCGCACAGCGGGTTCATGTCCTTGTTGACCGGATCCGTGCAATCGCAGTTCTTCGGGGTTTCGGAGCATTTGAGCTGCGTCTTCAATTCGAAGATGCACGCATACTGAAGGTCCGCCTTGTACGTGTTCACGTACTCGTGCCCATTGATGGGGTTCGGCCCCTCGCCCTCGACCGGCGGCGAGAGCGGCGAGTTCGTGACCGGATTCGTGCCGGTGCGCGGCTCTATGGACTCCACCATGTGCGGATCGGCGGGGCGGCAATTGCTGGGGTCCTTCGTGTAGCAGCTCGGATCGCCGACGATGGTCTTCCACGTACCGTTGGCAGCAAGCTCGCTTCCGCTCTGAAATCCGCCTACTGCGCGGCCCTCGTTGTCGAGGCCGTTGATGAGATCGGGCACGCCGTCCGAGGTCTTGCGCGCGATGTCTTGCCAAGGAACGCCGACGATACCCGCCAGGAATACGAGGCTCGGATCGCGGATGTTGCTGTTGTCGTCGTTCGGGTTGAGGTCGACGAACAGGGGGTTCGGCACCACGTCGCCATGACGGTCGTCGATCGTCTGGCGAGTCAGGCCATCGACGTAGCGCGAGATCGGCTGGAGGAAGTCCATGCCGAAGCGCCGCTTCTGGTCGAAGCAACGAAGGTCGATGGGATCTTCTTCTTTCGGCAGCGCGCCGGTGCACTGATCGGCCGAGGTGTCGCAGCCTTTGCCCGGCGTCTGATCGCACGACCGGCAACACGCGCTTTCCGGATCGGTGGCGCACGCGGCTCGAGCCCGCGGCAAATGGTAGGGCTGGTTGGTCCCCGGGGTGTTGAGCTGCATCGCGAAGTAGTACTGCTCATCGTCGCGCATCGAGCAGTCGTTCTCGTCGGTCAGCATGATGATCGCGAGCAGCGAGTCGGGCCGCAGAAAATCTGCGCGCTGCGCGAGAAGCAACGTGTCGGTGCCCTCGGGGTACGCGATGTTCTTCTCGATCTTGATCGTCTTATACGGGTCGGGCTCGACGGCAAAGCGGTACCACGCCTCGAGGGACGCCTCGTAGCCGCAGCCAACCTCGCCCGCGCCACCGACGATGCTCGCGAGTTTTTCGATCAGATTGTTGACGTCCGTCTCGCCCTGCGGCGTGTGGCTCGGCGCGGCCGTCGCCGGATCCCAAACGAGGAACCCCTTGCCCTCCCAGGTCGTGACATCCTGGTCCATGGGGCCGGTGCCGCGGCGACGAATCAGGTGGCCGTGGTCATTTTCGCTCGGGATAGTCTTGGCGTCGCAAGCGTCGGCCCCATGGCCGCCGAGGCTCGACGTGATGACGCCGATGTGGATGTCCAAGATCGGTTCGAACTCCCGCTTCGTTCCGTCGATGGGGCAATCGTCCGTAGGGGTCGCGGGCTGCGTCTTGGCAGGATCGCCCAGCTCATCGACACAGATTGGATTCACGAGCCGCTTCACGAGATCCGGGACGGCAAGTCCCAAGATTTCTTGCTTGTCGGCCATCGAGCCGGAGTTGTCGATCACCAAGAGCAGGTCGATCTTGTCGACGCTGCTTTGCGTGAGCCTCTCTACGATCGTCGACGTCGTGCGCGGCTCCACGGGAGCTACCGGTCGCTCGAGACACGCAGGCAGCAAGCCGAGCGCCACCATCACGGTCGTAGACAGCGCGCCGCCGAACGCCCGCCGCCACCCACGCCAGGGGACGGCACGCTGCCCGCCGGCATCGGCACGGTCGCCCATCACCGCGACGGAATTGGGACCAGCCTGCCTGACGTGAACTCGATCTTGCATGGTGTCTGTCCTTCCATGTGGAGGCACGAGCCGCGTTCTTCAAGCCACGAAAACCCCACGGCGGACGAAGTTTCCTCTGCCCGCCGTGGTTTAGCGCACTCCTGAATTTCGCACTCAGGATCCTCGCGTCGCCGCTCGCTCACTCACCCGAGCAGGTGATGAACAGCGTTGCGCCGGGCGCTCCGTTTCCCGCACCGACGAAGCGAATGAGACGCTGCTCGGTGGCGGGGCAGTTGGCGACGAGCTCGGGATCCCCAGTCGGTGGGACCGTCGTCGCATCGATGTAGCACCAGCCATTGACCGCCGCGCCATCGACGTTGGTCACCGGCTCGGTGAGCTCGTTTTGGCACGCCTCGAGATCGCGCGGACGGCCGGTATTCGGGTCCGTCTCGCCTACCGTCTGGGTGATCTCGCAGAAGCAGTTCCACTGCGTCACCGTGTAGAGCGGATCGAGCTTAGCCGCCTTCACCGCCGGATGATCGGACTCGATCGGCGTTCGCGCGAGGCCGCTACAGTCACAGGTCTGCGAGCTGCGCGCTTCGATGATGAGGCACGAGACGTCGCCGGCCGCATCGGGCGTGAGCGAACGCGGGAGGCACTGGCCGCCGAGCTCTTTCTTGAGCCGCTCGATCAGCGCCCCGACCGCCGGGCGATAGCCGAAGTTGTCGCTGCCGGCATCGATCTGTTGCTCCGGACAGATCGAGCCAACGATCCCGCGATCGCCTAGCCCCTTCAGCACCTGAAGCTCACGAATACCGGGGTAGCCCTTGGCACGCTCTTGCGTCGTCTTCACGGTCGAATCGCACAGCGGGTTCATGTCTTTGTTGACCGGATCCGTGCAATCGCAGCTCTTCATGTTGCCGGTCTTCAAGCAGTCGAGCGGCGTCTTCAAATCGAAGATGCAAGCGTATTGAAGGTCCTTCTTCTGCGTGTTCAAGTACTCGTGCCCGTTGATGGGGTTCGGCCCCTCGCCATCGATCGGCGGCGACAGCGGCGCGTTCGTGACCGGGTTCGTGCCCGCGCGCGGCACCATCGACTCGCTCATGAGCGGATCGGTGGGGCGGCAATTGCCGGGGTCCTTCGTGTAGCAGTTCGGATCGCCGACGATGGTCTTCCACGTACCGTTGGCAGCAAGCTCGCTTCCGCTCTGAAATCCGCCTACTGCGCGGCCCTCGTTGTCGAGGCCGTTGATGAGATCGGGCACGCCGTCCGAGGTCTTGCGCGCG
>SHZB01000015.1 GCA_009692485.1 Myxococcales bacterium | reverse complement strand
TGATGCCAATACCGGCGCTCATGGCAATACCGGCGCTCATGGCAATACCGGCGCTCATGGCAATACCGGCGCTCATGGCAATACCGGCGCTCATGGCAATACCGGCGCTGCGGCAAAGGCAACCTCCGCCGTCGATGGTCCGCACGCTCAGCCGTCGCAATCCGCAGAGTCCTTGGACTCAAAGCCGGACGACGCTACGACGAAGTCCCCCTTCACCGGCGTTTGGAGCGGGAGCTTCACGGCGGTAACGGGCCAAGTGAGCTTGCCGAAAAGCCACCCGTGGCCGGCCTGGAAAAAGGACGGTGGCGCGCGACTCGGGGCTGGCACCGCTCAGCTCACCGTGGCACCTGATGGTGCCGTGACTGGCACCTTCGCCGGAGCGCTCGGCGAGCTCGATGTGCGCGGTCGCATCGAGGACGTCACCCTTCGCGCGGGCCTCGCGCCCAAAAACACAGACGAGCCCGACCTCATGCGCGGCGTGCTCCTCGGCACGGCGACAGGGGCGAAACTCGACGCAACGCTACGCACCTCGAGCGGCGACGGCGCAATCGTCCGCGCCGCCACGCTCACCCTCGCCAAGCAGTAGCGGCCGAAAGTTCGGCGCTGCGTTTTGAGGCCACGCTCGCTCGATTTGCGGGCGTCACGGCCTGTTTTCATGTGGCCAGCTTTCATGTGGCGTAATTGCCCACACTGCGATATTTGGTGGGGCGACAGGGGCGAAGAGAGGGTTATGGCGGACTCAAGCACGCAGCGAAGCGACAAGCGTAAACAAAGCTTGTATTTCCCCGAGACGATGCTCGCGGAGATCAAGGACGAGGCGGCGCGGCTTGACCGGTCGCTCTCGTGGGTCGTGCAGCGCGCATGGAAGCTCGCGCGCGCAGACATTCGCAAGATCCCCAGCGTCAACGATGTGGGCGACGACAACGGCGGCGAGTGAGCGTCGACCGCGGCAGCTCGACGACCGCGCCCGCTATCGCCACAGCGCCCGCTATCGCCACAGCGCCGACGCGGTGGCGCGAGCAGTTTGTTACGAGCGGTGACGGGACGCGGCTCTACCTGCGGGCGCGGGACTCGCAGCTGCGACATGACGCGGGTGGTTCCGAGCCGCGACTCAGCGCGCTGTTGTGCGACGGCATCGCGTGCGACGGGTTCATCTGGCGCTACCTCGCCGATGAGCTCGCGGCGATCGTGGATGTCGCGCATTGGAACTATCGGGGGCATGGCCGCAGCTCTGCTCCTGGCGACGCCGCGCGCATCGGCATGTCCGCGCTGGTCGACGATCTCGAGACCGTGCGCGACGCGGCCGCCCCAGGGCCGGTCGTACTCATTGGCCACTCGATGGGCTGTCAGGTCGCGCTCGAGGGTTACCGCCGAAGGCCCGCGGGGATCGCCGGGCTCGTGTTGATCTGCGGCGCTCCGGGCCGCGTGACGCACACCTTCAAGGGCAGCGATGCTTTGGCGCGTGCGCTCCCCGGCCTCATCGAGCGGGTCGATCGGCATCCGCAGCTTGCGCGCGCGCTGTGGAGCAACCTGCCGCCGGCCACCGCGACGCGGGTCGCTCTCGCTACCGGTGAGGTGGCCGCTGGCGTCGATCCCGCGGATCTGATCCCGTACATGGAGCACGCGGTGAGCCTCGATTTGCAGATGTTTCTTCGCATGCTGCGTTCCGTGGGCGACGACACGGCCGAGGACATGCTCGCCTCGATCGACGTGCCGGTGCTCATCATCGCCGGCGAGCGCGATACCTTCACCCCACCCGGAAATGCCGACCGCATGGCCGCGGCGATCCCGGGCGCTGAGCTCATGATCGTGCAAGGCGCCACGCACGTCGCACCGATCGAGCGGCGCGACGACGTCCGGGCGCGCATCGTCACGTTCATGTCGGAGCGCGTGCTCTCCGGCTTGCGCCCGCAAGGGGTGGCCGCGCGATGACGCAAAGCGCGGAGCTTGATGCGCTGAGGGGGCTCGTGCGCTTGCTCGTTCACGATCTACGCAATCCCTTGGGCGCGGTCATGACGAACCTCGAGTTCGCTCGTGGCGCGCTCGTCGAGAAAGGGGCGTTGGATGTCGACGTCGGCGAGGCGCTCGCGGATTCTCAGCTCGGCTGTGAAGTGCTGCGCCTGCTCCTCGGCAACCTCGAGGTGCTTGGCAGCGAGGCCAACTGGCCCATCTTCGCGCAGCGGTTTGCGATGGAACCCTTGTGCATCGAGGTTCTCGAGCGCCACCAGGCGCGCGCGCACCAGGTCGGGGTCGTGCTCGCATACGAGGCTTCCCCGATCACGCGCCCTACGAATACCGATAGACGAATGCTCGCGCTCGTCCTCGACAACCTGATTTCCAACGCCATTCAGCATGCGCCTCGCGGCACCACCGTGACCTTCAGCGTGCGCGAAGACCGAGGACGGGCGCGCGTTGCGGTCGTCGATCGGGGCGCTGCGATCGCGCCTGAGCTTCGAAGTTTGGCGCTCAGCGCGTCCGGCCAGCTGGGGGTGGCTCGCTCGGTCGGAACCCGCTATGGCCGAGGCGCCGGACTCCACGCCGCCAAGGTGGTGGCCGACCGCTTGGGGGTCGAGCTCTTGCTAAGTGGCGACGGCGCGACGAGCGAGCTTGCAGCGTTGGTCGAGCTTGAACCGGTCTGAGCCGCGATCACTTCTGCGTAATGGTGACGCGGTTTTCGTCGCGGTAGCTGATGTTGCCGGCCTCGCCCGAGCATTCGAGGCAGATCGCCCAGCCGAGTTTTTTACGAACGTGTGGGCTGTAAGTCAGCACGACGGGGCCCGGCTCGTCATCCATGAGGAACGCAGATGCGACGCGGTAGCGGTCGCCGGGGAGCCGATGAAACGCGACTACGAAGGAGCGATCTTTCGCGGCCTGGCCAGCGACGACGAGCACCTCTTCACCTGGCACCGGGCGCCACAACAAGGGCGAGGTCGTGAGCACTTCGCCGGGTGGCGGGCTCGCAGCGTCGGCGGCCGCCCGCTCCGCGCCGCGTTTTTTTACCGTGGCGATGGCGGCCTCTTTGCGAAAATATTTGAGCTCGCTCGCGAACGCTTCGAGCTTGGGTGTGGAAGCGAACAACGCCGCGAGTCGCTCGGGCGCGAACTCGATCTCTTCTATGGGCGGGAGCGTCTCGGGAGAGGCGATCACGGGTGCATTCGGGGCGCCGCTGCAGCAGCGAAAGCCGAGATCGCTCGAGCTCGTATCGGCGTCGACGGCGCTGCGGTGGGCACACCGGTGATCGACAGCGGCCGCGTCCGCGCGAGCTCCGCGTACGGCAGCAGCCGCGTGTGTGCGAAAGCCCTTGATCGGAGCGACGTCGCTCGCGGTCCACTCGCGCATCCCCGCTCCGAGCGCCAACACACCGAAGCCGCTGGCGCAGCTCGCGGGGTTCTCGGCGCAGCTCGGCGCCCACGCATCCGCCCCCGCAAATGCCTGCCCCGCGAGGCCCTTGCACGCCCGTTCCCACTCGAGTTCGCTGCACAACCGAGCGCTCGCCTCGGCGCAGAGTTCGGCGGCCTTGGCCCGCGTGCTACCGGTGAGCGGCGGCTTCTTCGGATCGTTCGGATAGGGGAGCTTGTCGATCTCGAACGCCGCGAGTTCGAACTCTGCCAGCGCAGGCTCCAGCATCGGATCGCGTCCGAGATCTCCGGGCGTGCTGCCACAGACGAGCTTGCCCGTCGGGATCGCCACGCGCTCGCCGGCGCTCTGTGCGACGCCGGTCTTGTGCACCGCGCTCGCCAATGGCGCCGATTCGTCCGCGGCCTCGAGCAGCGCCGTCCCCGATGGAGCTGCGAGCGTGTGCGCCTCTTCGGTCGTGGGCTTGCACGCACTGAAAACGCCGGTGAGCACGAGCGGGCACGCGGCGAAAAGGCTGCGCGATGCGGCGAGCGCGGGCCGCCACGCGATGTGGGCGCGAACGACCGACATGACGACGCTCGCTGTAACGCGATTGTCGCCACGCCGCCAATCCTCGGCAGCCCCGCGTTTGGGCATTCCGAGCGTCGCAGAGTAAGCTCCGCCGCGTGTCGAACTTGCCGTCGAGCCCACCCGATCCGATGGCCGCGCAGATGGCGCAGCTCTTGGCCACGAGCGATCTCGAGGAGCTGCGCGAGGTCGTGCGGCGGTGGTTGTTTGACGCACCGACGGAGCGCGTCCGCAACCAATATGAGGTCTTCGGCGCCAAGCTCCTCGACATGAAGCTCGCCCTCGCCGAGCAGCCGATTCAGCCGACGCGCGAAGAGCTCGAGCAAGCGTTGACGATGATGCTTCGGCTCGCCGCGCAGTCTGAGCGGAGCCGCTGACGCCGTGCCCGCGCTCGTCCTCGCGGATTTTCCGTCGCAGTTTCTTCGCCTCGTCGCGTTGCTGCTCGGGCTTGTTTGGGGCAGCTTCCTCAACGTCGTCATCCACCGATTGCCGCGCGGAATGAGCGTCGTGAGACCGGCGTCGCACTGCCCCGCCTGCGCCGCGCCGATCGCCGCGTGGCGAAATGTGCCCGTTTTTGGCTGGTTTTTTCTTCGCGGACGGGCGGCATGCTGCGGAGCACGAATCTCGGCGCGCTATCCCTTCGTCGAGCTGCTCGGCGCGGTGTTGTCCATCGCCGTCGTGGACGCGCTGATTCTCACGATGCCGCCCGAGACCGAGGCAGTGCATGCGCTCGCCGTGTTCGTCGCCTGCTTCGCGCTCGCGCTCGGCTTGCTCGCGGCGGCCTTCATCGATCTCGAGCACATGATCGTTCCCGACGCGATCAGCCTGGGCGGCACCGTTCTCGGAGCGGCGACCTTCGCGCTGCGCGACATGAGCCTCAGGGATTCACTCATCGGCGCGGTTGTTGGATTCGTCATCATCTGGCTGCCCTTCGACGTCGCGTACAAGAAGCTGAACGGCACTCCCGGCATGGGGCTCGGCGATGCAAAGCTGTTGATGCTGGCGGGCGCTTGGTTCGGCTACGAGGGCGCGCTCTTCGTGCTCGGCGCGGGTGCGATTCAAGGCACCGCGGCCACGCTCTTGATGATGGCTGCGGGCAAATTGCCGCAGGAGCCCGAGTCCGTCACGCGCGAGCGGGCCGAGTGCCTGGCCGCGATCGAAGAGCTTCCGCCCGAAGAACGCGACGCCGCCCGTGAGGAGCATCGGGCCGATCCGCTCGCCGACGAGCCCGGCGAGGGACTCGGCAAGGCCCGCATCGCGTTCGGACCTTTCCTCATTTTGGCGACGCTCGAGTGTCTGTTGATCGGGCGCGACCGCATCTTCGAGTGGATGCTCACGCTTGCCTGATGCGTACCGGGCGGAGTCCCATCGTGAAGCTCGCGCCGCGCCGCCATGCATCCCCGTGCCGCGCGCCGGTCACGCTCGCGCTCGTGTTCGGAGCCATCACCTTCACTTGCACGCCGCACCTTCCGACGCCCCCGGACGGGCCGCACGCCGGTGACGCGCCGCTGATCGTGCCGTATCCGCCGCCCGTGGCGCGCGTCGAGTTGATTCCCCCGCGCCGGCGCCAAGAGGCCGTTTGGCTCGACGGAGCCTGGGCATGGCGAGTCGATCGATGGAGCTGGACGCGCGGAAAATGGGCGCTCGTGCCTGAGCCCGGTGCCTACTACGCGCCGCCGATGACGGTGCGCCGGCGCAACGGTGAGCTGTTTCATTTCGCCGGACAATGGCATCGCGCGGACACCTCGCCGATCCTCGAAGCTCGCGCGCCCGCGACCGAGTAGCGGCCACGATGCGGCCACGATGCGACCGAGTAGCGGCCACGATCCGGCCACGATGCGCGTGAGCCGAGCGGCGCTTTCTGCTAAGCGGTGGCCATGCATCTCCCGTCGCACGTGTTCCGCGAATACGACATTCGCGGCGTCGCCGATGTCGATCTCACCGACGAGCTCGTCGTCGGGATCGGCCGCGCGCTCGCCACCGAGCTGCGCCATCGCAGCCCCGAGATCGCCGCTCTCACGCCGCTGCGCGTTGCGGTCGCGCGGGACTGTCGGCTCTCGAGCGATCGGCTCTTCGCGGCGCTCACCACCGGCCTCATGCGCTCGGGCGCGAACGTCATCGACGTCGGGGTCGTGCCGACGCCGGGCCTCTACTTTGCGGCGCATCACCTCGAGACCGATGGCGCCGTCATGATCACCGGCAGCCACAATCCGGGCGAGGACAACGGCTTCAAGCTGATGCATCGCAAGTCCACGCTCTTCGGCGACGACGTGCAGAAGCTGCGAGATCGCATTGCACAGGGCGAGCTCGACTCGGGGCCCGCGGGCACGCTGTCCACGACCGACGTGCAAGATGCCTACGTGGAAGCCGTCGTCCGGAGCAGCCGCTTCGAGAGCTCGCCGGCGGCGCTTCGCGTCGTGCTCGACGGTGGCAATGGCGTGGGTGGACCGCTCGGGCTCCGAACGCTGGCGGCCCTCGGAATTACGGCCGATCCGCTGTTTTGCGACATGGACGGGACCTTTCCGAATCATCACCCGGACCCCACGGTCGAAGAGAACCTCGCGGCCCTCAAAGAGCGCGTCCTTAGCACCGGCGCGCGCCTCGGCATCGCGTTCGACGGTGACGCGGATCGCATCGGTGTCATCGACGCCACCGGCGAGGTGATCTGGGGCGACAAGCTCCTCATTCTGTTTGCGCGGGGCGTGCTCGCGGCGCATCCGGGCGCTGCGGTCATCGGCGAAGTGAAATGCTCGCAGACCCTCTACGACGACATCGCGGCGCGCGGCGGCCGCCCGATCGTGTCGCGCACGGGTCACTCGCTCATCAAGAAGCGCATGAAGGACGAGGGCGCCCTGCTCGCGGGCGAGATGAGCGGGCACGTGTTCTTCGCGGATCGCTATTTCGGCTACGACGACGCGACCTATGCGGCTGTGCGCCTGCTCGAGATCGTCGTCGCCACCGGCAAGACGCCGAGCGAGCTGTTGGCCGATGTCCCGGTCACGGCCTCCACGCCAGAGCTGCGCGTGGCTTGCCCCGACGACGTGAAATTTGGCGTTGTCGAGCGGGTGCGCGAACATTTCAAGAAGACGCATGAGGTCATCGAGGTCGATGGCGCGCGCATCCTCTTTGGCGACGGGGCGTGGGGGCTGTGTCGCGCTTCCAACACGGGGCCGGTGCTGGTGCTGCGCTTCGAGGCCCGCACGAAGGAGCAGCTCACGGCGATCCGCGCGCTGGTCGAAGCCGAGGTAGCGAAGGCGACGCGCGAGCTCTCGCAGGCCTGATGGATGCGTGGACGATCTCCCGCGTGCTCGCGTGGGCGGCGGCTGATCTTCGCGAACGCGGCTCCGAGAGTCCGCGCCTCGACGCCGAGCTGCTGCTCGCGGCGGTGCTCGGATGCGACCGCATTCGGCTCATTATCGACCACGAACGGCCGCTCGAGACGCACGAACTCGAGGGCTACCGCGCGCTCCACAAGCGGCGCCGTCGCGGCGAGCCCATCGCCTATCTGCGCGGCGAGCGAGAATTTTACGGGCGGCCCTTCTTCGTCGATCCGCGCGTGCTCGTACCGCGACCCGAGACGGAGCTGCTCGTCGAGACGGCGCTCGCCCGCACCCGCAAGGTGAGTCTGTCCGCGCGCGTGCTCGACCTGTGCACGGGCTCGGGCTGCGTCGCCGTCACGATCAAGAAAGAGCGTCCGACCAACTCGGTTCACGCGAGCGACATCTCGGTCGGAGCGCTCGAGGTCGCGCGGCTCAATGCGCGGCGGCTCGGGGCCCTCGTCGCCTTCACGCTGTCGGACCTCTTCGAAAAACTCCAGCATGCGCGCGGCCGGCTCGACCTCATCGTCGCGAACCCGCCGTACATCCCGGAAGAAGAGGTCGCCCGTCTGCCGGCAGATGTCCGTGACTTCGAGCCACGCATCGCGCTCAGCTCCGGGCAAGACGGACTCGAGCTCACGCAGCGGCTCGTCCAGGGCGCGTCGGGGATGCTCGCGGCGAATGGAGTCCTCGCCCTCGAGGTCGATGCCCCAAGCGCCGACAAGGTCGCCGAGCTGATGACCGGTGCCGGCTTCGAGGACGTCGAAATCGCGCGCGACTACGCCGGCCGGCAGCGCGTGGTCTCCGCCCGCCGGCACACCCCGTATTGACGCGGCGCACGCGAGCTTGTCATTGTTTTCCGCGGCACGAGCATGGCGGACGCATTCATCCCTCACGAGGTCTTCGAGCGTCTCGCCGACTCGAGTCGCGCGACGATCGCCGGTTGTGAACTCGTGATTTCTCCTGCGCAAGAACGCTTTCGCTGCGAAGAGGCGATCCGCGTCCTGCGGGAGGTGGCGAGCGGCAACGACCCGCTCGGGTTGTGTGGGACCGTCCGCACGCGCGCCGCGATCGACGCGCTCGGTGGCGAGATCCTGGGCGACTCGTTGCTGCTCGACGACTCTGCGTACGAGGTCGTGTGCGGCCTCTTGTGCAAGGCCTCGGAGCTGCCCGCCCCACCTGGCACCGCGGAAACGGCGCTCGCCAGCCTCGCGTCCTGAATCTCCGTTAGGCCATCTCCGTTAGGCCATCTCCGTTAGGGCATCTACGCTAGGGCTGCTGATGCACGCGCTTGGTCTCATGAGCTTTATCTCGGCGGCGGCCTGTTATCTGGCCGCGAGCGCGTTTTTTTACTTGGACATCGTGCGGGTCAACGCACGCTTTGTGACGCTTGCGCCCGTGACGCTCGGCGTCGCTGCAACCGCGCATGCATGCTTCATCACGGTCGCGAGTTTCGTAGCGCACGTGTGCCCCGTTCACAGCGTTGAGTTCATTCTCAGCGTGGCCGCGCTCGTCGCTACGGTCGTGTACCTCGCTCTCCGAAATCGGTTTCGCATCCACGCGCTCGGTATTCTTGTCGCGCCAGTCGGGCTCGTGCTCACGCTCGCCACGTATTTTCTCCGCGGCGCCGCGCCGGGACAGCGGCTACCGGCTAGCTTCATCGGCCTCCACGTTTTGGCGAATCTCACGGGCCTGGCGATGTTTCTGCTCGCGAGCGGGGCGGCCGTCCTCTACCTCGTTCAAGAGCGCCGGTTGAAGCGCAAGAGCGCAGCCGTCATGGGCACGTTGCCCTCGCTCGATGCCCTCGATCGCGCCGTCCATCGCTTCTTGATCGCGGGTTTTCCGCTCCTCACGCTCGGCGTCGTGAGCGGCACGGTGTGGTCGGAGCGCCTCTCGCGTGACGCGCCGCAAGAGCTGCTGCGAGCCGTCCTGAGCTACACGACCTGGCTGCTCTTCGCGGCCGTGCTGCTGTTGCGCGTGCTCGGCGGATGGCGCGGACGTCGTGCGGCCTATGGCACCGTGGCCGGGTTCGCGTGCGCGCTCATGGTGCTCACGTTCTATCTCGTGCGTCCGCTGCTCGGGCGTGCCGAACCACCCTTGCGAGGCGCTCTGCACGAGCCGTCGGTCGAGCGGGAGCGCGGCGCGTGATCGTCGTTGGTCTCTCGCACCACGCGACGCCCATCGCGGTCCGTGAGCGCCTCGCCCTGACCGGCGATGCCCTCGCGCTCGCAGAAGAGCGGCTGCTCCAGCTTCCGTCGGTGAGCGAGGCCCTGCTGCTCTCGACCTGCAACCGTGTCGAGGTCTACGCCGCGCCCGCCGATGCCGCCGCGACCGAAAGCGCGATGCGCGAAATTCGCGGCGTCTTGATGGACATCGGTGGGCGCGAGGTCGGCCCGCATCTGGTGACCGCGCACGGGGACGCGGCGCTCTTGCACGTATTTCGCGTCGCGAGCTCGCTCGACTCGATGGTGCTCGGAGAGCCCCAAATTCTGGGTCAGCTGAAGCAGGCGATCGCGCTCGCACAAGCGCAGAACGCGATCGGACCGCGGCTGCTCCCGATTTTTCGCGGCGCGATTCAGGTCGGCAAACGCGTCCGGCACGAGACCGAGATCGGCAGTGGGCAAGTCTCGGTGCCGAGCGTCGCTGTCGAGCTGGCGCGACAGATCTTCGACGACCTGGCCGCAACCACGGCGTTGCTCGTCGGTGCTGGGGAGATGGCCGAGGCCGCGGCGAAGCTCCTCTCGCGACTCGGGGCGCGCCTCGTGGTGGTGAATCGCAGCGGCGCGCGCGCGGCCGAGCTGGCAGCGGACGTCGGCGGCGTGGCACGAAGCTTCGATGATCTCGCGAGCTGCCTCACCGAAGCGGACGTCGTCATCGCATCGACGTCGAGCCCGACCCCGGTCATCACCCACGCGCTCGTGCGCTCCATTCATCGCAAGCGCCGCGGCCGCAGCCTGTTCTTGATCGACATCGCCGTGCCGCGCGACGTCGAGCCCGCCGTCAACGAGCTCGACAACGTCTACCTCTACGATATCGACGACCTCTCGAAGGTCGTGGCCCAGTCGCTCGATGGCCGCGCAGAAGAGGCGCGCAAGGCCGAGCGGATCGTGCGCGAAGAGACCGAGGCGTTTCTCGTTCGGCGTTCGCAAGAGGCCGTCACGCCGCTGGTCGTGAAGCTTCGAGAGCGCACCGAGCGTGTCCTCGAACGCGAGCTCGAGCGCAGCCTCGCCGGCAGGCTGAAGCATCTCGGTGAGGCCGAACGTCAGGCGCTCGCCAGCATGATGCACGCGGTCCTGAACAAACTCATGCACGGTCCGACGGCGCGCCTGAAAGAGCTCGCCATCCAGCAAAGAAGCGCGGAAGCGGCGGCAGTAGTGACGGAACTCTTCGAGCTTGACCGTGCCGATACCGATGGCCATCGCGACGGGCTGACCGAGCGCGAGGGTTCCGGCGATGAGGACGACGACGGCACGCTGCGCCGCAAGGCATGACCGAGCGCGAGGGTTCCCGCGATGAGGACGACGACGGCACGCTGCGCCGCAAGGCACGGGCACACATCGAGGCTCTTGCGCGGGCTTCTCTGGTAGGGTGCGCGCGTGATTTCGATGCCGAGCAGCGGCCGCGCGGTGGGGTCATCCGCGAGCGTGTTCGTGGCTGCGATATGCGGCTTTGGCATCGTCCTCGGGGCTGGGAGCGGCATCGGTGAGGCGAGGGCACAGGGCTTCGATTCGGAGGTGCGAATCGACCAGCTGCAGCCTTCATCGGCGACGAGCATGTTCGTGCGGGCAGAGGGGCCGCGAGCGCCGTTTGGAAAAGGGATCGCCTACGCGCTGCGGGTGACGGGCGACTATGGGTTCGAGCCGCTGCGCTCGGTGGTCGTGGATGGCACGGTGGCGGGCGGCGAGCTCGAGCTGGCGCCGGTGAAGCATGCGGCGTTGGTGCACGTTGGCGGCTCAATCACTCCCGTCCACTGGTTGGACCTCGAGCTGGATATGCCCTTTGCGGTGTTCGAGGCGGGGAATGACGACGCGCGGGTCAGTGGCCAGGCGTTGAGCGCGGGCACGATGGGCATCGGTGATTTGCGCGTCGGTGCGCTCACTCGTCCCATCAATACTGCCGGCTTCGACCTCACGATGGGGGGGCGATTCTGGGCGCCGACGGGCACGCCCGCGGCTTACATGACTGGCGGAGATCGCTTCTTTCGCGTCGAGGCCGTGGTCGCGGCTGCCGGGGAAACGGGGTTTCTCAGCTGGGGCTGCACACTCGGGGTTGCGCCGCTGTTCTTCTTGGGTCGTGACGGCGATCGCGTCGCGGCCTCGTGCGCGGCCGTGGCCAAGCTTGCGCCGGTCTTCTCGCTTGGGCTCGAGCCTCACGCAGCGCTATTTGCATATGCGCCGCGTAACACGACGAGCCAGACGACCGGGCTGGGGGACGCCTCGTTTGCGCTCGCGCTCGAGCCGATGCTGTCGATGGCGTTGCATGTTGGCGCGCTGCGCGTGACCTTGGCCGGCGGGGTCGGACTTGGCGGTGCACCGGGCACACCGACCGCACGCGGGCTCTTTTCGATTGGGTATGCCGCGCTCGGCGAGCACACGCCCGAAGATCCGAGCCTCACCATCGACAGCGACGTGGACGGCACGCCCGATATCTACGACGCCTGCCCGCGCGCGGCGGGCCTGCGCGAGAAACGCGGTTGTCCCGACGAGCGGGACGCGGATGGCGACGGCTTCACCGAGGACGACGCGTGTCCCGAGCAAGCTGGCACGGCGGCGGCGGATGCGCGCGCGAATGGCTGCCCCGATCGCGACAACGATCACTTTGCCGATCCGATCGATCGCTGCCCGACGGAGCCGGGCGAGTCTGAGGGTTGCCCTGAGTTCGTTCGCCTGCGCGATAAAGAGTTCGTGTCGACCCCGCCCATCGCGTTCGCCGGCGCCGCAAGCACGGTAGATCCGATCATGCGCGCGGCCTTCGGCGAGATCGTCAACATCGTCCGCGCGAACCCGAAGATCTCCCAGATCAGCGTGAAACTTGGCACCAAACGCGCTTTCAACGCCGTCACCGACGCGCGCGCCAAGGCGCTGTTGAAGCTGCTCGGTGAGCAAAACCTCGACGCTGCGCGCTTCGAGATCGTGCTGGATGACAAACTCGCGAATGGGCGCATCAGCGTCGTCGTCGCCCGCTGATTCGGTACGTCGCGAAGGGCATGATGGGCCGCACGCGCAAAGCGAGGCACGCGCGATGACCAGCGACGAGGGCACCAACATCGCCAAGGAATGGGAGCCGGTGATCGGCCTCGAGATCCACGCGCAGCTGCGCACGCGGACGAAGCTATTTTGCGCCTGCGAGACGAGCTTTGGCCATCCGCCAAACGTGCATACGTGCCCGGTCTGTTTGGGCCTGCCGGGGGCGCTGCCGGTGATGAACGCGGAGGCCTTGCGCCTGGCGGTCCTCGCGAGCGTCGCGCTCGAGTGTACCGTGCACGAAGAGAGCGTGTTCGCGCGCAAGAATTACTTCTATCCAGACTCGCCCAAGGGCTATCAGCTCAGCCAATACGACCGCCCGCTCGCGACCGGGGGCCGGCTCGTCATCGATGTTGGCGAGGGGCCGCGCACCATCGGCGTGACGAGACTCCATATCGAGGAGGACGCGGGCAAGACCGTGCATGGCCGCGGGCACGGCTCGCTCGTGGATCTGAACCGCGCTGGCACACCGCTCGCCGAGGTCGTCAGCGAGCCGGAGCTGAGGTCGCCCGCGGAGGCGCGCGCTTACATGAAGGCAATGTGCGAGCTGTTCGTGTTCATCGGCGCGAACGACGGCAATTTGGAGCAGGGCAGTCTTCGCTGCGACGCGAACGTGTCGTTGCGGCGGCGCGGCGAGTCGCGATTCGGCACGCGCGTAGAGCTCAAGAACATCAACTCGTTTCGCTTCGTCGAAGAGGCGCTCGAGCTCGAAATTGGGCGGCAGATTATGCTTCTCGAGCGCGGCGAGCCGGTGCGCCGCCAGACTCGCGGGTACAACGCCGACAGGCGCGAGACCTATCTGTTACGCGACAAAGAAGTCGAAGAGGAATATCGCTATTTCCCATGCCCGGATCTGCCGCCGCTGGTCGTCGACGCGAGCTACATCGAAGTGTCACGGCGAGGATTGCCAGAGCTGCCGGCGAAGAAGCGTATTCGTTATGTGGCTGAGTTCGGGCTGTCCGAGAGCGCCGCGGGCGTATTGACGGGACATCCCAATATCGCCGCAATGTTCGAGGCGGCGGCGGGCCTCGGCGCGAGCGCCATCAAGGTGGCGAATTTCATTCAGGGCGAGGTTTTGCGCGACGCGGTGGTCTGCGGAGCGGAGCTGAAGTTGCCAATCACGGCGGCTCAAACTGCCGAGCTCGTGACGCTCGTCGAGGAGGGCGCGATCAGCGGTAAGCAGGCCAAGGCCGTGTATGCGGCGATGCGAGATACCGACCAGTCGCCGAGGGCGCTGGTGGCCTCGCTTGGGCTCGCGGTGATGAGCGATCGCGCGTCCCTCGAGGCCCTCGCTGCCACGCTGGTGAAGAACAACGAGCGGCAAGCTGCGCAATATCGAGGCGGAAAAACCGGCCTTTTTGGATTTTTCGTCGGCCAGCTGATGAAGATGACCGGCGGCAGCGCCGAGCCAACCCTCGCGCGCGCGGTGTTAGAGCAAGCGCTCCGTACGAGCGGCAGCGGCGAGGACCAGCAGTGATGCTCGGTAGCAGGGTCGTTGTCGTGATGAGCGGCGGTGGCGATGATGGGTAGTCGCGATGATCGGTAGTGATGGGCGGCATGGATGAGTAGGCGTGAGCAGCTCAGGGTTTTTGCGCGGACGCTCGCGGTGGCCGCCCTGACCGCCGAGCACCTCGCCCTGCTCGAGGTCGAGCGCATCGGGAAGGGTGATGCACCAAGCGTCGTCCATCGTCGCATCGGGCGCTGGGCGAAGAGTTCGCTCGGGGCGTGCGGCGTCGAGGTGCTCGCCGGTGGTCCCAAGCTCGGCGACGGGCTCGCATATCCGCGCTGCTCGGAGGGCGGCGTGGGTCGGATGTTCATCATGAATCACCGCTCGGCGCTCGACATCTTGGTCGTGCTTTCGCGGCTCGAGGCGTGCCTGGTCAGCCGCGCAGATCTCGCCACATGGCCGTTCATCGGCGCAGCGGCGAGACGCGTGGGGACGCTGTTCGTCGATCGAGAGAGCGCGGCCAGCGGCGCGAAGGTCGTGAGCCAGATGTCGCGGGCGCTGCGCGACGGGCGCGGGATCGCGATCTTCCCCGAGGGGACGGCGTTCCCCGGAGACGAGGTGCGGCCCCTGCGCGCGGGAGCCTTCGTCGCGGCGCTGCGTGCCGGGGCCGAGATCGTCCCGGTGGGGCTCGCGTACGAGGACCCGCGGGCTGCGTATGGCGATGAGAGCTTCGGCGCGCACGTCGCTCGGGTGTTGGCGCTTGGCAAGGTGCGCGTGGCCGTCGAGGCCGGAGAGCCGATTCGCAGCGAGGGCGGCGTCGTCGAGGCCTTGCGATCCGGCGCGAAATCGGAGCTTGAGAGGCTAGTCGCGCGCGCCAGAAAGCGGCTATCGTGAGCGTCCCATGAACACCCAACCATTCCTGTCGTCGTCGCTGTTTTGCGCCCTCTCGGTCGGCTGTTTCGCGTTCGCGGCATGCGCCGGCAGTAGCGACTCGGACACGGGTGGGGCAGGAGCGGGTGACGCGAGCACGACGACGGCGAGCAGCACCGCAACGGGCACCGGATCCGTGACGGGGACGGCGACCGCCACCGCGACGGGCACGACGAGCACCGGTGGGATGGGCGGATGCCACCCCGGCGACGTGACGATGTTCAAGCACGCGTGGGCACCGTCAATTGGCCTCCACAAGAACAAATGCACGGCGATGGAGGTGAGCGATTTTGTCGGCAATTGCCTCGGCAAGAGCTCGACCAAGGCGCTGTGCGACGCCTTCACGAACGCGCACGTCGACTGCGGGACCTGCGCCGTGGCTCTCCCCGAGGCGAACCCGATGGGGCCGCTGGTCGCCTACGAGGTCGGCAAATTCGTCGTCATCGACGGAAATGCCGGTCACTGCGTGTCGGCCTTCGAGATGAACAACTCCGCGTTCAGCTGCGGCGCGAAGATGGATAAAGCCCAGAAATGCGCGCTCGCCGCGTGCTTCGATGTGTGCACGCCGATCGATGACAATGCCGACTTCGCCGCGTTCGTGGGCTGCGTCGAAGAGGCGCTTCTGGGCGCGTGCAAGACCTTCGACACCGCGGGGGATGCCTGCGTGGCCGAGCTCATCAAGAGCCAGCCCGAGGTCTCGGCGTGCATCTGGGACGAGGGCAAAGAAGAGTTCACGACCTACGCAGAGCGGCTCATCACGCTGCACTGCGGGCCACCCAAGTGACGTTGAGCGAAGGCGTTGACGCACGGCCACATCGCCAAAAGGCCCACGGCGAAGCGGAGTCGCGATAAGGCATCAGCGAAGCGGAGTGGCGAAGCGGAGTCGCGATAAGGCATCAGCGAAGCGGAGTGGCGAAGCGGAGTCGCGATAAGGCATTAGCGACACCATGGCGATTGGGCATTAGCGGTGCGATATGCGGGTCGATTTCTACTACGACATTGTTTGTCCCTACGCCTACCTCGCGCACACGCAGATTGAGGCGGCGTGCGCGCGGCATGGCGCGGAGCTGAGCTGGAAGCCGATCTTGCTCGGGGGCCTCTTTCGTGCGGTGCGGGGCGACGACGGGCCCATGCCGAACATGCCGGCAGCGAAGCGCCGAATGAACCTGCTCGACATGATGCGTTGGGCCGAGCACTGGGAGGTGCCGCTCGTCCTACCGGAGGCGCACCCGCGGCGCACGGTGCTAGCGATGCGAACCATCGTCGCGTCGCGAGCTCCGGTGGCGGCGGCCAAGGCGCTCTTTCTTGCCTATTGGCGCGACGGGCTCGACGTCGCGAGCGAGACGGTGGTGGCGGAGGTGCTCGACGGCGCCGGTGACCATGCGTGCGGCGGCGGAGTGCGCGGTGACGATAGCGCCGGCGACCATGCGTGCGGCGGCGGCAATTGGCTCGTGGGGCGTGCCGCGGAGGCGGCCGTGAAAGAAGATCTCGTGCGACGGACGGAAGAGGCGCGGCTCGCGGGCGCTTTCGGAGTGCCGACCTTCGTCGTCCACGGCAAGGGCGACCCCGAGCTGTTTTGGGGCCAGGACCGCATCGGGTTCGTCGAGCAGTTGCTCGCGTCGGGCGGCGGGTAGCCCAATTAGCCAATCACCCAATTAGCCAGTTGCCCGATTGCCCGATTGCCCGATTGCCCGATTACCCAATTACCCAATTACCCAATTAGCGGAGGAGCATCCTCATGAGCGCACCGATTTTGTCGTTCTTTTTCGATTACGGTAGTCCCTATGCCTATCTCGGTGCGACGCAGATTGAGCGTGTCGCCGGGGCGCACGGAGCGGAGCTGAGGTATCGCCCATTCATGCTTGGTGGGCTGTTCAAGTCGATTGGCACGCCGAATGTGCCCTTGTTCGAGATGCCGGCGGCGAAGCGGGCGCACGCGACCACGGACATGTTTCGGTGGGCGGAACATTGGCAAGTAGCGTTGCAGTTTCCTTCGCGCTTTCCGATGAGCACGGTGACCGCGCTGCGGATGACCTTGCAGCTCGCCGAACGTGACCGCCCGCGCTTTGCCTTAGCGGTCTTTCGCGCGTATTGGGTTGACGGTCTCGACATCTCGGACGCGGCGGTGCTGGCCGAGTTGGCGGGCTCGGCGGGACTCGATGGTGCTGCGCTGGTGAAGGGAGCGACAGAGCAAGCGGCGAAGGATGCGTTGCGCGCCGCGACGAGCCAAGCCGAGACGCTCGGTGTCTGCGGGGCGCCGTGCTTTCTCGTCCAGGCGAGCGAGACGGACACGGGCGATCTCTTCTGGGGGCAAGACCGCCTGATGTTCGTCGAAAAGGCGCTCAGCTTGCGCTTGGCGGCGAGCGGTGCGTTAAGGTAGCCGCGCTCTCGCGACGCGCACCGGACACCCTAGCGATGACCCTAGCGATGACCCTAGCGATGACCCTCGCCATGACCCTGAGCCGCAAGTTCGTTCGAACCGCCTTTCGCGTGTGCGCCTTCGCCGTCGCATGCGCTGCGATGCTGGTGACGGCTCCCCACGCCAGCGCCGGACCGCGCGCGCCCGAGCCGGAAGCGCCGATGCATCGAGGCATGGAGCTGGTCGCGAAGAGCGACATGGTGATCCGCGGCGTGCAGTTCGCGAAGGGCTCGCGCGTGACGGTGGCGGCGATCGCGTTCCGCGACGGCAAGCCCGCGACGGTGAACCTCGAGCTGAAGGACGGGCACGTGCTGGAGGCGGTTCCGTTCGAGCGCGTACGGCGGGACTTTCTCACGCTCGACGGGGAAGTACGCGGCGCGGCGTGAGCGCGTGGACGAGCGTGCCGGGTCCAGAGCTTAGGCAATCGAACTTCGCTTCGCGCGAGACCCAGCCATCGCAGGCGTGGACGAGGGCGCGAGGTCCAGAGGTTCGGCAGGCGCGGTCGCGATGACCAAGACCGTGGTGTTGGTGCTGTTCGGTGGCCGCTCGGCCGAGCATGAGATCTCGCTCTTATCGGCGCGCTTCGTCATCCGCTCGCTCGATCGCACGCGCTTCGAGCTGCTGGCGGTCGGCATCGACAAGCGTGGCGTGTGGCGCTTGCTCGATGAGCGGGACTTGCCGGCGAGCGCGGATCCGCGTGAAAACCGGGTCAATGAGAGTGCCCGGCGCGCCTGGCTTTTAGCGACGCCGTCCACGAGCGGACGCGGGACGCTCGAGGTCGAAGGCGGTGAAGCGCGAGAGTTCGACATCGTATTTCCGGTCATGCACGGACCGCTTGGCGAGGACGGCGCGGTGCAGGGGCTCTTCGAGCTTGCCGGCGTGGCGTACGTCGGCTCGGGGGTCGCGGCGTCGGCGGTGGGCATGGACAAGGTGCTGCAAAAGCGTGTCCTCGGGAATGCGGGCGTCAACGTCGTCCGCTGCGTGTCGTTCGGGCGCGGCGAGCTCGACCGGCGCGGCGCGGAGCTGAGGGCGGAGTGTGAGGCGCTGGGCTTCCCGATGTTCGTGAAGCCGGCGAATATGGGTTCATCGCTTGGGGTGAGCCGCGTGATGGGGCCGAGCGGGCTCGAGGCGGCGATCGACGAGGCATTCCGTTTCGACACGACGGTGCTACTCGAGGCCGGCGTGCGCGGGTGCCGCGAGATCGAGGTGAGCGTGCTCGGCAACGAAGGGGCCGAGGCGAGCGTGGCGGGCGAGATCGTGGTCGTGCACGCGGACGGGTTCTATTCGTACGACGCGAAGTACCTCGCCGCCGACGGCGCGCGGCTGATGGTGCCCGCGCCGCTCGATGAAGAGCTGGCAAGGCGAATTCGCAGGACGGCGCTCGAGGCGTATGCGGCGCTCGGGTGTGCCGGACTCGCGCGCGTCGATTTCTTCGTGTCCGGCAGCGACGTGTACGTGAACGAGCTCAACACCATGCCGGGATTTACGGCGATTTCGATGTATCCGCGGCTATGGGAGGCGAGCGGAGTGGACGGCCCGCAGCTCGTGACGCGCCTCCTCGAGCTCGGCCTCGAGCGACACGCGGCCCGCACCAAGCTCGCGACGAGCCGCTGAGTCGCGCGGTCGCGGAGTTGCTGAGTTGCTGAGTTGCTGAGTTGCTGAGTTGCTGAGTTGCTGAGTTGCTGAGTTGCTGAGGCGCGTCAGCTCGGCAAACCCCTCAAGCGTCGAAGCAGATGCCGTAGCCGTTGAAACCGAGGGCCGCCTCTTTGTTGATGCAGTCGGCCGCAGGGTCGCTGCAGTCGGCAGCGGTGTGGCACATCTCGGCGCCGCCTTCGCAGCTAGCCGCGCACTGGGGCATCTTGTCGTCCATCTCAAGATCGTAGACGCAGCACCGCTCGCCGATGCCGCAGTCCTCCGGCCCGTCGCATGGGAATGCAACGCCGCCACACGTCGCGTCTGCCTGGAGGCAGCGCTGTTTGAATTGGACTCCGACCCTCTCGAGGCAGCAGACGTTGCCGTGATTGCACACGGTGTCGGCGCACTCGATGCCTTGATACGGCGAGGGTACGGGCGGAGGCGTGGCGGAATATCCTTCGCATGCAGCCGCCGCGGTGAGGAGTGCGGTGACGACGACGATCTTGCGAGCCATGCCCGTGTTTTTAGCACACGACGGCGAGCGGTAGTTCCGGCGCGTCATCCGAACGAAGCGCGCGCCGTCCCTGTGCATCGGCCTGGATCGGTGGGCGTGGTTCGGGCTATACGAGGGGGCTGAGGGTATTGGAATGAGCGGCCATTCGAAGTGGGCGACGATCAAGCACAAGAAGGGTGCTACGGACGCCAAGCGCGGCAAACTCTTCACCAAATGCATCAAGGAGCTGACGATCGCGGCGCGCATGGGAGGCGGCGATGCGAGCGGCAACCCGCGTCTGCGTAAGGCGATCGCGGACGCGAAGGGCGCGCAAATGCCGAGCGACACGATCACGCGTGCGGTGAAGCGCGGCTCGGGAGAGCTCGAGGGCGTGAACTACGAAGAGATTTTGTACGAGGGCACGGGCCCGGGCGGCACGCTCTTCATCGTCGAGTCGATGACCGACAACAAGAACCGCACCGTCGCCGAGATGCGCAAGCTCTTCGAGCGACATGGCGGCGTGCTTGGTGGCGGTGGAGCGGCGATGTGGGCCTTCGATCGCAAGGGGCTGGTCCTCGTCGAAAAAGGCGCGGCCGATGAAGAAAAGCTGATGGAGCTCACGATGGACTGCGGCTGCGAGAACGTCGCCGACGAGGGCGATGCGTGGCGGGTGGAGTGCGGCGTCGCCGATCTCGATGCGGTGAACGGCGCGATCGAGAAGGCCGGCATCAAGGTCGAGAAATGCACGCCCGGCTACGTTCCGAAGAACAAGCGCGTCGTCGAAGGCAAGGAGGCCGAGCAAGCCCTGGCGTTGTACGAGGCGCTCGACGATCACGACGACTGCCAGAACGCGTACGGCGACTTCGACGTGTCGGACGACGAGCTGGAGCGCATCGCCAAACTGTGACGGTAGAGGGAAGACACTAGCGGTAACAGGTGGGCCGCGCGTGCCCGCGACTTAGAGTCGCCACGACGGGAAGAGCACGAACGCCCACGAGAAGAGGCCGTGCGCCGCGAGACTGGGGACGAGCCGACCGAAGCGCATCGCGAGCGCGCCGCAGACGAGGCCGCAGCCGGCGGCGGCGAGCACGAGCAGCGGGTTCAGTCCGGCGCTCGGATCGCGGAGCGTGAACACCGTGCCCGCGTGGGCGAGCGCGTAGAGGGCGGTCGAATAAACGAGGCCACGTCGCGGCCCATGCGCCTCGGCGAGCCGCTGCATCACGAGGCCGCGCCAAACCAATTCTTCGAGGAGAGCGACGGCGAGGACCGCGGGACCTAGCCACGGGCCGGGTGCGAGGCGCGGATCGCCGAGCTGCAAGAACACCTGAAAGATCCACCCGCCGATGGCGCGGTTCTCGATGGCGAGCTGAACGCCCGTGGCGCAGGCGAAGAGCAGCAATGCCACGAGCGCACCCAGCGAGACGTCGAGCCGATGCGGTGCGAGCTGGCGCTGGAGGCGGCCCTGCCGGTTCAGATAGAGGAGCGTTGTCGCGGCGAGCACGAGGTAGGTCCCAAGGACGACGGGCAAGACCAGCTTGGTGCCGGCTAGCGCGTCGGAGAACGCCACCGTGAGGGCCGCGCCGGTAGCCGCCGTGACCGCGAGGGTCTCGAGCCACGCGCGGGTGCGAAGCGCGGGATCGCCGGAATTCACGGGCAATGCGGGCACATCGTCGCTGTCGCTGTCGCTGTCGCTGTCACTGTTGCTGTTGCTGTTGCTGTTGCTGTTGCTGTTGCTTTCGTTTTTGTCGAGGTCGCGTGCGTGGTCGCTCGATTCGTCGCTTCCGCTGTCGCTGTCGCTGTTGCTGTTGCTTTCGTTTTTGTCGAGATCGCGTGCGTGGTCGCTCGATTCGTCGCTGTCGCTCACGCTTGCACCGGTGCTTTCGTCGCGGCTTCGGCTGCTCGTCGCATGGCCAGGATGTGGTCGAGCAGCCGATCGGCGAGGTCTCGCTTGGAGGCGCGCGGCAGCGACGTGGCCTCGGAAGCGGTCACGAGGGTGATGCGGTTGTCGTCGCCGTCGAAGGCCTCGGAGGCGTGATTCGCGACTACGAGATCGACGCGCTTGGTTGTGAGCTTGTGGCGCGCGGCGACGACCATGCTCTCGTCGTCGAGCGTCTCGAGGGCGAAGCCGACGAGGAGCGGGGACGCGGTGGAGCGGGCGGCGCCGATTTCACGGAGCAGATCCGGAATGGGAACGAGCTCGAGCGTGAGGGGGCCGCGGCGCTTGAGCTTCTTGGCGGAACATTCGAGGGGTCGATAGTCCGCGACCGCGGCGGCCATCACGAGGACATCCGCGCGCGCGAGATCGTCGCCGAGGGCAGTCCAAAGGGCGCTTCGCATCTCGAGGGCGCTGCGGACTCTCACGAGCGAGGCGCCACGCGGAGGCGCGAGATGGACGGGACCGGACACCAAGACGACCGACGCGCCGCGAGCGAGGGCCCGCTCCGCGACGGCGTAACCCATCTTGCCGCTCGAACGATTCGAGAGATAGCGCGCGGGGTCGAGATCTTCGATGGTCGGGCCGGCGGACACGACGAGCCTCAGTCCTTCGAGATCGCGGCTCGTGATGCGCGCGAGGACTGCGGCGGCGATCGCCTCGGGCTCGGCCATGCGGCCTTCGCCGATCTCGCCCGAACAGACCTCGCCGTGCACGGGACCGACGAGCTGGATGCCGTCTTCGATGATTTGAGCGACGTTGCGACGGGTGGCCGGATGGCCCCACATGCGCGGGTGCATCGCCGGACAGACGAGCACCGGGACCTTGGCGCAGAGCACCGTGGCGCGCAGGAGATCACTCGCCCTTCCTTGCGCGAGCGACGCGACGAGCTCGGCCGTGGCGGGCACGACGACGATCGCGGCGGCGGAGCTTGCGAGCTCGACGTGCAGCTCACCGGCGAGTCCGTGTTCGAACATGTCGCGGCGCACGCGCTCTCCGGTGATGCCGGCAAGGGTCGCCTCGCCGAGCATCTTCAGCGCGGCATCCGTCATCACCGGCACCACGCGAACGCCCGCTTGGATGAGGAGGCGCGCGACGCTCGCGGCCTTGTACGCGGCGATGCTGCCGCACACGCCGAGCACGACCATCGGCTGCCGTGGGTTTCGTCCGCTCGGCATCAGCGAGCTCCTTTTTCGGCGGGGGATTTTCTTGCGGGAGAGCTTTTGGCCGCTGACTTTTTATTCGTGGATTTCTTCGCGAGTGCCTTTTTCGCGGCCTCGTCCTTGGAGCTGTCTTTTTTCATGGCGTCGCCCGCGGCGTCTGGTCTTGTCGCGCCGTCTGGTGACTCTGCCGCATCTTCGTCGTCCTTGCTGTCCTCGAAGACCTTCATCCCGAGCGCCTTCTGCCAGCCTGCCGTGCCGAACGGACCCGGTATGCGCGCTTCGACCATGCCGCCCCCGGGCTCGGGACCCGGGGTGCCGGGAGTGCGAATGTCGGGACCTTGCGTCATGACGAGCTGCTCGTCGGCGCGGTACTCGAGCGTGCTGTCGCCCTTGCTTGCGAGCTTGGCGTCCGTCGCTCCGGTGCCGGCCTTCACGATCTGCATCGTGGCAGGATAGTGGTTGCGGATCTTCGTGCGCCACGCATACGCGCCGTCGCGCACCACACGAACGACCGTGGTTTTGAAGCCAGGCACGCCGCGCTGTGAGAGCACACGCTCGCCACGCGCGAGCTCGTCGGTGTCGCGCACCAGCTCTTCGAAGGGCTCGACCTCATCGACGTGCCGGAAGAAGGACACCGTGCGCTTGCGCTGTGGCCCCAAGATCTCGGCGCGAACGACGCCACCCTTCACCGTCTCGTGGAGCACGATCGGGAAGTCGAAGTCATTCTTGAAGCGGAAGCTCATCGTGGGATACGCGACGGCGGCGTCGAGTCCGAGCTTGATGTACGAGCTCGGGCGCGAGTGAGGCCAGCGCTCGACGAGCGTGAGACCGGCGAAGAACACGGCCGCATGCAGCGTACCGGAGATCTGACAGGTGCCGCCGCCGATGCCGTCGACGAGCTCACCCTCGGCGATGACCATGGCGACCTTGAAGCCGTTCGCCTCATCGCGCGGGCCGACCCTCGCGTTGAAGTCGAACACCTCGCCGGGCAAGAGCACCGTGCCGTCGAGCTTCGAGGCGGCGAGCCGAAGATTGTAGGTGCGCGTCCGCTGCTTCTCGGCCTGGGAGTAGGGCGTCTCGAAATAGCCGAGCACGCGATCGAATCGGACGTTGCCGAGCTGGGCGGCGAGCACCCGCGGAAGGACGATGTCGACGACGGCATCGATCTCGGTCTTGCCGTCGCGAAGGCCCGCGTCGAGGCGCGCGATGGTGCCGTGCACATCGAGGCGAAACCCGCTCTTTTCAGGTCGAAGTTGGCGTTTTTCGAGATCGACGAAGGCGTCGGACGCGGGCCGATCGAGCTCATCTTTGATGGCGACGAGGGCGCTGGTGGCGCGCTCGGGAGAGACCTTGATGGGGACCGGCAAGTCGAAGACGGGGCTCTCGTCGGAGCCGTGGCGTCGGGCGTGGGCGCGGGCGAGCGGAGAGGTTGAATCGAGTGCACTGCGAACGAGCTCTGCGAGGCGAGCGCGGTCGATCTCTGCGCCGAGCTCGGACAAGACGAGCGGGCGCGCGCCACCGTCGGGGAGCCGCAGCGACACGCCGGCGCGGGCATAGCGGCGGACGCGATCGACGGCGTTCGCAACGGCATCGGGGCGCACGTCGAGCAGCTGCCCTGCGATGCGGAGCCGCGGTGGTGGAGGCGGCACTCCGGCAGCAGGGTCGGGCCAAAACAGCACGAGCACGGTCGTGGTGGCAGCGAGCCACAGCGCGGCGATTCCAGCGAGTTTGGCTGTTCCGAGCCCGGGGCGCGGCACCTCGTCCGTGGTCACCCGAGTGGCATACAGCCCTTGTGCGCCGCGTCAAGCGGATGCAGCACGCTGACGTTTTATAGCTGAATTACGGGCGATTGCGCCTCGATCACCGTGATAGCGTCCATCGCCCGCGCGGTCTGAACTGGACGGACGGCGCGGTCGGACATCGACGAGAGAGCGCCCACCACGGCAAAGGACAGCCGTGGAACGCGAGGGGCAGGGCGCGGAGACGAGCCATGGGAAGAAAGAGCAAGCGCCCGAGCGAACTACCGCGTGACGACTCCGGCGCGGCAACAGATCCCGCACTCGCCGCGGCTCTCATGGCCGCCGAAGAGTCGCCCGATGACCAGGGCGCTTGGATGAGGCTCGAGGCCCTCGCTGCCGACTTTCAGCAGCCGGACGATGTCGGTGCCTTGTATTCGCGCTTGCTCGAGGCGCCGCTCGCAAAGGAGACGCGCACTCGCCTTGCCGAGCGGAGCGTGCCGTTCTTCGACGAGTGGTTCGGGGACACGCCGAGCAAGATTTGTGATCACCTCGAGCGGATTTGCGAGCTCGATGCGGGAGCGCAATGGGCGTTCGAGCGGCTCGCGAGGATGCTGACGTCCGCCGGCCGGTGGGACGCGCTGCTCGCTGTTTACGATCGGCGTCTCGCCGTCACGAGTGACGACGGCACGCGCAGGCGACTGCTCGAGGATGCCGCGCAGGTGGCGAAAGACTTCGCGGACGATGGCGATCGGGCAGTGCGCTACGTGCAGGCCCAACTCGCGCTCGACCCGGAAAATGGGCAGATTTCGCACTCCCTCGAACGCTTGCTGGAGCGGCACGGGCGGCACGCGGATCTCGTCGAGCTGTGGCGCACGCGCCTCGATCGCGTTGGGGCGGAGGACGGAAAGGAAATCCGCCTCAGGATGGCCTTGACCTTGGTGCAGCGCCTCGACCAACCCGAAGAAGCCGTGCTCGTGCTCGAGGCCGTCCTCGCTGAGAATCCGGGTCACCTCGGAGCTTCGCAGCAGCTCGAATGCATCCTCGCGTCCGAGTCGACGCCACTCAAAGTGCGGCAATTGGCGCTCGCGAACGTGCGGCGGGCGCACCTCGTCGCGTCGCGCAATGACGAGCTGATGGCAGCGCTCGAGACCGCGCTCTCGTTCGTCGGCGACGCTGAACGCCGCGCACTTCGCCGCGATCTCGGCATGCGTCTCGCCGCCGCCGGGCGCGACCTCGAGGCCTTGTCGCATTACCGCGAGCTCTTGCTCTCCGACGCAGCCGATGGCGATGCGCGCAAGGAGCTGCGTGCGATCGCGACCCGTGCCGGGCGAGCGGATGTGCTCGCGCAAGCGCTCGAAGAAGCGGCGGACGCGTGCAGCGAAACCGAGCTTGCGATGACGACGCTGCTCGAAGCGGCCGAGGTTCGCCTTCGCCAGCTCCGAGACGCGACAGGGGCGGCAGCCTTGTACCGCCGCGTGATGGATGCCGAAGCGCGCGTTCCCGAGCTTGCGCTGGCGGCGGCGCACCGCCTCGCCGAGTTGTATGCGACCTCGAACTCGGAGGCCCAGCAGCTCGAGGTGCTCGAACGGCTCGCTCGCCTGGAGCCTTCCGCCTTCGTGCGGCGCGATGTCGAGCTGCAGGCGGCGCGCTTGTCGGAGCGGCTCGGCGACGGGGAGCGCGCAGTGGCTCGCTGGCGGGCCATGCTCGCCGCGACGCCGCGAGACAACGAAGCGCGCGGAGCCCTGCTCGCACACCTCGAGACCGCAAGCAGATGGCCCGAGCTGATCGTCCTTTTGCGCGAGTGCGTCGAGCTTGCCGCACAGCCATTCGAGCGGCGCGGTCATCTCGTTCGCATCGCGAGGCTCGAAGAAGAGCGCATCGCTTCGCCCGCGGATGCAGCTGCTACGTGGGCACGAATTGGCAGCGAGCTTGGCTACGACGCGGAGACGCTCGCGGCGCTCGATCGGCTGTTGACACAGCTCGGCCGGCACGAAGAGCTTGCGCGGCTGTTCGATGCGACCGCAGAAGAGCAGCAACGTGCGGCCGCTGCGCTCGTGCTTCGACTTGGCGCCGTGAACGCGCAGATTGGCAATGGCAGGGCGGCGCTGAAGTGGTTTCGCCAGGTGCTCGCGTTCGAGCCGGGCCATGCGGAAGCGCGAGCCGGAATGCATGCGCTCTTGAACGACGAAGAGCATAGGAAGGACGCGCTCGTGGCGCTCGCCGCTGCGTATGAGCTGACCGGCGATTGGCGTGAGCTGCTCAATCTTCTCGACCAACGGCTCGCTGTCACGGCACACGCCCACACGCGCGCGCGGCTGTTTCGCGAGGCGGCGGAGATCCATGAACGAATGGCGCTCGACAGTGTGGCGGCTCTCGTTTGCCTCGGTCAAGCCATCGCCGCGACGCCTCAAGACATCGCGCTCGATGCGGAGATCGTGCGGATCGCGGGGGCAAACGCGCAACCATTGAGCGGGGCGCTCGCGTTCGAGACGGCGTCGACCAAGGTCGATGAACCGACGCGCAAGGGCGCGCTGCTCGAATGCGCGGCGGCGCTCTACGAGGCCGGCGGTGACGCGGCCCATGCGCTCGCGGCGGCGTCTCGTGCCGCCCTTGCAGCACCCGGTGCTCTGAGTTCGCAACGCACCGTCGCGCGGCTCGCGTCGTCCGTTGGCGAATGGACGTGCGCCGCCGAGGCAAGCGTCACGGCGATGCGCGCGCTCGGAAAGCCGGACCTTGCGGTCGTCCGCTGCCTCGAAGAAAACGCCACGCGCCGGAGTGAATTTGGCCAGCTCGCCTCCGGGCTGGAAGCGGCAGTGGTAGCGGTCGGCCTCGACCTTTGTCGGGACGGTGATGAGCACGACGAGCTGGCGCAGTCGCTCGACATTTTGCTGGCGACGTGGTTCGGCGAACGCGCTGGAGATCTCCGAGCGGCGAGGCGGCCACTCGCGCGCGCAGTGTCTCGTCATCCGCGGGACCGCGCCACGGTACACGCGCTCCTCGCGCTCGAACGCCGCGAAGGTGGGGCGACGGGTGCGACGCTGCTCGCGATCGACGCGCTCGAGCCCGCGAACATCGATGCGCTGGTGGAGGCCGCCGAGCTGGCACACGCCGAGGGTCGCGACGACGCGGCGGCAATCTTTCAGCTGCTGTTCCGCAAGGCCGCCGTGATGTTGGGTGCACGGGTGTCCGCGACGGGTACGAAGGCGCCGGCCGATGCGCTGGCATGGACGGCCGAAAAGCTTGTCGCGCAACACCTCGCGGGCGGTCAGCCGGCACTCGCGGTCAGCGTGTTGCTCGAGACGGCGCGGCACACCGACGACGCGGCTTCGAGCCTCGCGCTTCGGCGGAGCGCGGCGGAGTTGCTCGCCGGAGCGGGAGAGTCCGCATATGCGCTCGAGGTCTATCGTTCCGTCCTCGACGCCATGCCCCACGATCGAGAAATGGTCGCGCAAATCGCGGCGCTCAACGAGCAGCACGGCCGCATCGCCGAAGCGTTGAGCCTCAGGCAGCGAGAGCTCGCGCTCACGGAACTCTTGCCATTGCGCCTCGCGCTTGGGCTCACCTGCGCGCGGCTTGGAGTGATGCTCGAGGCGGCGGGCGGGCCGGTCGCGGCGCTGCTCCTAAACCTTGAAGCGGCGCCGGGTGACGCGGCATCGATCATCGAACTGCGTGCGCTGATGAGCAGCCGCGGCAGGCACCGCGAACTGGCCGAGGTGCTGGGCAAGCAGGCGGAGTTGCTCGAAGGCGCGGGCCAACGCGAGCGTGCGGTTTCGCTTCATGCCGAGGTTGCGGCAATCGCACAAACGGTGCTGAGAGATCGCGAGCTCGCGCTGAAGGCGTATGGGCAGGTCGTGGCGCTCGACAGGACGGCGGTCGATGCGCTCGATGCGCTCGCCGCGGTCTCGGAAGAGGCTGGCGACCACGCCGCGGCAGCGCGATGGCTGGAGCAACGGCTCGTGCACGCCGGCGCGAGTGAGCGGGTCGCCGTGATGCTGAGACTGGCGCGCACGCAGCTTCGAGCCGAGCAGCAAGAGGCCGCCACCCTGTCGCTCGAACGGGCCTTCGACGAGGCGCCGCGAAATGGCGAGGCACGGAAGCTGCTGTTTCACCAGTATCGAACGCAGGGTCGATGGGACGAGCTCGCGCGCGGACTGTCGCGTGCTGCGCTGGCCACGCCCGACGAAGCGACGGTGCTCGCCTATGCCCGCGAGGCAAGCGCCATTTTCTTCGACCGGCTCGCGTCACCGGCAGAAGCGGTGCCGATCTTACAGCGCGCCGTGGCGATCGATCGAGCGGATCGCGGCCTCGCGAGCAAGCTCGCAGAGGGGCTCATCGTCTCCGGCGACTGCGACGGCGCACGCGCCTTGCTCGGAAAGATCATCGACGAGTTCGGCCGGCGTAGGTCCGCCGAGCGCGCGCAGTTTCACCATCAGCGTGCACGAGCGTCGCAGCAACTCGGTCTCGCCCGAGAGGCGATAGCCGAGCTGGAGACCGCCTCGGAGATGGACGGCGGGAACCTCGAGATCCTGATGACGCTCGCAGATCTCGCACAAAACGCGGGCGATTTCGACAGAGCTGAACGCGCGCTTCGCACCCTGCTTGTCACTGTGCGGCGCGAGCAAAAGCCCGAGAGTCTTCCGATCGGCGGGTCCGAAATTCTGTTCGAGCTCAGTCACCTCGCGAGCGCGCGCGGCCAGACGGCGAAGGCGGAAGAGCTCGCAGAGTCGGCGTTCGAGGCGCTCGCATCGAACATGCACGAGGTCGAGCGGATCGAGCGGCGTCTCATGGCGCACGCGCACTACGATCACCTTGGCCGCGCACTCGACATGCGGTTCGCGCGTGTCACCCAGCCCCACATGCGCGCTCGCGTTCTCGCGCAAAAGGCTGAGCTTTACGCAGGTCCGCTCGGCCGTGCGGCGGAGGCGCTCGAGCTTCGCATGCGCGCCGTCGAGGCGGATCCCGGCTCTCCGGTGCATCATCAAGCAGCGCTCGGGGCGGTGCGCGGCACGCCGAACCTCGACCGCTACGTGTCGTTGGTCGAGGCCCTGTTGAGCGACGAGCGCGCGGACGCGAGTGCCTTTGTTCGCTGCGAGTTGCTCTTGCGGCTTGCCGAAGTGCTCGAGACGGAACGCAAAGATTTCGCGCACGCGACGCGTGTTTTGGGAGATGCACGAGCGACCGGGGTGCGACGCGCCGACGTGTGCCGTGCCCTCGCGCGTGTCGCCGGAGCGAGCGGCGACGAAGCGGAACAACTGCGCCTGCTCGGCGAGCTTGCGAGCCTCGGCGAGGACCAAGCGGAGACGCGGGTCGATGCGCTCTACCGAATGGCGGAGGTCTACATGGCGTCGAGCGACACGATCGGGGAGGGCTTGGAGGCGCTCGAGCGAGCCACGAAAGATGACTTTCGAGCGGAGCGCGCCGCAGCCATTTTGCGCGCTGCGTGCCTCGCACATGCGGGCCGCGGGGAGCTGTTCGAGGCGTACGAGCGGGTCGCGCGGCGGACGGACGATGCTCCGATCTTGCTGGGATTCCTCGAGCATCGTGCGCTGACGACGACCGTCGCTCTCGCCGACGTCGAGGAGGCAGCCGCGCTCGCAAACCACCTTGGACGCACCGAACTCGCGTTCACGCTGATGACGCGCGCACGTGAGCTGGGTCGCGAAGGCGGCCCGGACGGGTTGCGCGATGCGGGCTGGGCGCTCATCGGACTAGCCGAGCGCGAGCTCGACGACGGGGAACTCGCGCGAGCCGTGGCGTTGCTCTCTGAGCTTGCGGAGCACGGGGACGAGGAGCGCCTCTTTGCCCTCGGCCGGCGAGCGGCTGAGCAACTCGCCGAGCGGCAAGACGGCGCTGCGCTCACGGCGAAGCTCTACGAGCGGCTGCTCGAGCGTGCGCCCGGCTCAAGCGAGGCGTGGCGTACTCTCGGCGCGGCGTACGTACGCGTGGGCGCGCTCGACAAACTCGTACGCATGGTGGACGAGACGCTCGACGCGATGCAGGACGCGCACGAGCGCAACGAGCTTCGCTTGTTGATGGCTCGCGCGATCGTCATGGACTCAGAGCATGGCGAACGCATCGTGGATGTGCTCGAGGCCGTGCTCACGGAAGACCCTGACCACGACGAGGCGCGGACACTGTTGCTCGGTCATCTCGAGCGCATCGGGCGTACCGACGCCGTCATCGAGCTGTTGTTTCGCCAGCTCGACCGCGCCGAGCACCGCGGGGACGTGGCTCTCGTCAAGCTCAGCGCATTGAAGCTTGGCGCGTGCCTCGGCAATGAGGACCGCGAGCCCGTGCTCGACGTTTATCGGCGTGCCCTCACGACGCTTCCCGAGGACATCGAGGTCATCGATCTCCTGCTCATGGCGCTTGGCGACGGCGCGGATTTGCGCGAGCGCGCTGAGCTGGTCGAGAGTCTTGTCCGCCATGCGCCTGCACCTCGAGCCGCGGCAAGTGCACTCGAGCTAGCGCGGATCCATGACGAGCTGGGGGACGCCGCTGCCGCGTCACGGGCCTTAGAACTAGGCGCGACGCGAGCGCCGGCGAACTCGGCACTCTTCGTGGAGCTCGAGCGGCGCTATCGCGAGGCGTGCGACTACACCGGCCTCGTGGCCACGCTGCTCTCCGCGGCCGAACGCGCCGACGGCGATGCAAAGGTGGGATTGTGGCTCGAGGCAGAGCGGGTCTATCGCGCATTAATCGGCGATTCAGCGCGCGCTGCCGAGCTCTTGCGAAGGGTCGCCGCCACGGAGCCGACGGACGTGGACATGTGCATCGATCTGGCGAATGCGCTCGCGGAATCGGGAGATCATCCGGCCGCTATTTCGAGTCTGGGCAATGCGCTGAGCGCCGCCGCCGATCCCGATTGGCGCTTGCGAATGCTCATCGCGCGTGCCCGCCTTTTTGATGGCTGCGGGGACCCGGACGCCGCGCTCTCCGATTGTGCGAGCGCGTTCGAGATCGACTCCGCCACCGTCGCCGCGGAGCTTGAGACGCGGCTCGACTCGCGGCGGCTCGCTGCCCAGGCCGCGCAAGATCGTGAAACAGAGCGCCTCTTGACGGGACGCACCGTCGACATCCTCGCCTTCCAGAGCAAGCACGCCGCCGCCGCGGCACTCCTGCGCGAGTGGAGCGCGCGGGCACCGGAGGACCTCGACGGACTTCGCCGACTCCGCGATCTCGATCGGCGTGCGGAGCGGTGGGCGGAGGTCCGAACGAGCTGTGAGCGCATGCTGAACGCGGCGGCCGGAGCGGATCGCATCGAGCCTGTTCTCGCGCTCGCGGAGGCGCATCGCAAGCTCGAGACTCTCGCGGAGGCGCTCGTCGCGCTCGAAACAGTTCACGCCGAACACCCCGATCACGCTGGCGTGCGCGCCGAGCTGCGCGCGATCTACGAACACGCGGGCGATGGCGTGAAGCTCGCAGCGATGCTCGCCCTGGACGCGTACGCCATGGCGCCGTCGCCCGAACGCGGCGCGGTGTTGCTGCGCTCCGGAAGGCTCTACGTCGCACACGGCGATGCGACCACCGCGGTCGGCGTGCTCGCAAGTGCCGTAGAAGACGTGCCCGGCGATCTCGAGACCATCGTGGCGCTTGCGGATGCCTACATTCTAGGCGGTTGGCTCGATGACTCGAACGCTCTCCTCGATGCCGCGCTCGAGGCCAACCGCGGCAAGCGCACCGCGGAGGTCGGACTAGTTTTTCACCGCAAGGCGCATATCGCGGGCTCCCGCGCGGACCATCGGAGCCAGCTCGAATGGCTGGTCGAGGCGCACGCCTGCGCGAAGCGAAATGGCTACATCGCGGCCGAGCTGGCCTATCTCGCCGAGCAGCTGCACGACTGGGAGCTCGCTGCCAAGACCCTCCGGACGGTGAGCATGCTCGAGACCGAATGCCCCATCTCGAAGGCCGAAGCGTTCTATCGGCAAGGACGCATCGCGCTCTACCAGGGCGACGAAAAGAACGCGCGCATGTGGGCACGGAGGGCGCGGCGTGAAGCCCCGGATTCCCCGGAAATCGAGGCTTTTCTAGCAGAACTCGGCGAGCCCATCGCGCCGTCTCCAGCGGCAAAACGCTGACAGTTTCAGCGTTCGCTCGTTCACATTGAAAGTGTCAGCAGCCGCCCCGTCACGCTGGCACTGTCAGCAGCCGCACGACGCGAACTGCGCGGCCTCGCTGACGCACTGCTGGTCCCAGTTGGTGCTGCAGCAGTAAGGATCGGCGCCGCACACTTGACCGGTGCAGGCGCTGCACCCGTTGGTGAGCTTGCCGCCGACACTGCATTCGTCGTGCGCGCAGCCCCCGCCTTGGCCCTGACCGCAGGCTTGCGCCGGATTGGCACATGGCGCGCAGACTCCGAACCCGGCCGCGACGGGCTGGCAGAAGAAGTTCAGGTCGTGATTCGGCGTGTCGCCGTAGAGCAGATCGACGAGCACGGAGCCGGCGATCTGTGCGAGCGGGTCGCCCTTGAAGAGCTTGCTGATGAGGCCATCGACCGAGATCGGCTTGCAGTCGCTGTCCGTCTCGCAGGGCACGCACACGCCGCAGCTGATCGACTCGGTGAGCTCGATGTCGGCGCACTTCGGCATGTCGTAATTCACGTTGGCGTCCTGGATCTTCACCTTCTTGAAGCCGAGGTTGATCTCGTCGTCGCCGATCGTGTCGCGGATGAGCTTGCCAACGTTGTAGACGATGCCGACGCCAGCGCAGTCGTTGTCGCTCGAGCAAGTGTTGGTGACCGAACCCCACGGCTCGGGGAGCACGGCCGCGCCTTTGCCAAAGTCCGAGCACCCTTGCGCCGCCGGCACGCAGCTGCCGTGATCCGTCGCGTCGTTGGAGTTCAGCGCCTTCTTGCAGACCCAGCCGTCGGCGGCGTTTCCGCTGCCGCAGTATTGGCAGTCTTCGTCGGCGGTACAGTCGCCGCTGACCGGTGCGCCCACGATGCCGCATCCGGGCACGCACGAGCCGCTTTGGCACGCGAGGCCATCGGGGCACTTGAAGGTGTCCGAGCACTCCGCGCATTTGTGGTTGTTGCACGCGTGCGCCTCGTTGCCGGGACCACCGCACTGGCCGCATTGCGCATCGGCCGCACAGCTTGATGGGCACTTCGGCGAGCAATCGCCCGCGACGCAGATGTCCACCGCGAGACAATGGCTCGTGTTCTTCGTCGTGCAGGCCTGGCACTTGCCAATCGAGGCGTCGCACACCTGATGCATTGGGCTGCACGCCTTGCAGTCTGCGTCCGCCTTGCAAGTGATCGTCGGCTCACCCTTGTCATCGGTGTTGCACTCTTGGCCGGCCGGCGCGCAGAGACCGAACGAGGAGCAAGCCTCGCCGTCGGGACAACCGAGGCCGCTCACCGGGTCGCAAGCGACGCAACGGTTTTCACTGACGAGGCAGGTCGTGCGCCCGTCATCGCAGCCGCCGCACTCTTCGTCGGTCTTGCAGTTGTTCAAGAGGCAAGCGCCGCCGGTCGGCTCGGTGTCGCCGGGCGCGCTGCCGTCGTCATTCAGCAGCGCGTCGCGCCCCGTCGGAGTCGAGCAGGCCTGGAGCAAGAAAGCAGGCGTCATGGCCGTGAGCGCCGCGGCGAAGATCGTGCGAAGAATTCTGGTGTTCATATCTGGTTCCCACCGCGGCTACGGAGCACACTTCGTGCCACGATGTAGGCAATTGGGCGCAGCCGCAAGTTATCGTAATTACTTGGCGTCACCGCAGTGATACGCCAACTTTCGCTCCAGAATGGACCGTGCCTCCCTCAGAAGTGGATCATCGAACATCCACTCTCGGACAGGTTTGGGCGCCTCGCACCACCAGGTTTGTGCGCCTCGCTTCAGCAGGTTTGCGCGGCTCGCATCACGGAGCCACGCCGCTCCAACCGGGGCCTATCATGCGCGAATGAACCGGCCGGTTTCACGCGTCCCGTCGACAATCCAGAGTCCTGTCAATGTTCGGCACGAGCGCTTCGTACGCCTCGTGTTTGTCGCCGCGCTCGGGGCGCAGACGTCTGCATGCGGCGGCAATGAAGAGCCCGGGCCAACGCTTGGTCCCGTGCCCGACCCGCTGAGCTACGACGTCGCCGCGGACGGTCCCTTCGCTGCGGGTTATCGCACGCTCACGACCAGCTACGAGTCGCCCGGCGGCCTCGGTGCGCGCACGCTCACGCTCAATATTTGGTACCCGAGCGAAGAGGCAGGTGGTCCGACGCCGGTCTACTCGAAGCTGTTCGGCGACGATGACGTTTACGTCGATGCGCCACTCGCGCGGCCCGCCTTCGAATCCGGAGCGCCCGTGCTCGTGCACTCCCATGGGTTCCGCGGATACGGCGGCAACAGCTCGGAGCTCATGCGCCATTTCGCGACGCACGGTTGGGTAGCGATCGCGCCGGACCATCGTGACAACACCCTGCTCGACGCGGTGGATCCGCTGCCGCTCTACCACCACTTCCAGCGGCCGCTCGATATCCGCGCTGCGCTCGACGCGCTCGCCACGCTAGCGCCAAATGATCCGCTCGCCGGCGCGGTGGATCTCGAGCACGTCGCGATGAGCGGGCACAGCTTCGGCACTTTCACGGCGTGGGCGAGCGCGGGCGCAACCTTCGCTCGAGCGAGCATCGAGGCTGCGTGCGAAACGGGCGAGCTTGCACGCGCGGGCTGCACCGACGCGCTCATCGACGTGTTCACGACCGAGCTGGCCGAGCCGAGGCTGCGTGCTGCGATCCCGATGGCCGGCGGCGCGCGCGACCACTTTTTTGGTGCCGATGGCTACGACACGGCGAAGATTCCGATCCTGCTCATGACCGGAACGGACGACGACGTCGGGGCAGCGTCGCTGTTCGACAAGGTGAGCGCGGACGTAGAGCTCACGTGGGTCGACATCGAGGGCGGCTGCCACCAGCTCTTCGGGTTCGGCGGCTGCAAGAACATCGACGACGCGGTCGGCTTTCCGATCGTCAACGCGACCGCGCTCGCATTCGCACGGTTCCACGTTCTCGGGGACGATGACGCCCACGTCGCCGCCATCGTCGGCGGGACCGAGACGGTGAGCGAGCTGTTGCACTACAAGAGCAAGTGAAGCGTGATCGCATGAGCGCAGCGCACCGCACGAACCCAGTGCACCGGCGGAACGCAGTGCACCGCACCAGCTACATGCGCGGGCGGCTTCCGGCCGAAGCCTTCGCGGCTTTGGCTGCGCTTTTCGGCGAGGCGGTCGGCGTCGTCACCGGAGACAGCGCGGCGGTGATCGCGGCGTGCGCGGTGGCAGGGTCGGGCTTTCGAAACTCGGTGTCGCGGAGGTACATGTTCATGACCGCCATCGAGTCTTGATCGTCGGTGGTCGAGTTCTCGTAGACACTTGTAAGCTCGTACTCGTGGCCGCGCACGAGCGGCACTCCCGATGCGCTCGTGAAGTGATCGACGTGATCGAGGCCGATGCCGCGGGCCGCCTGGCGCGTGCGAGCGAGAAACACCGATTCGCCAAGCGTCAAATCGCGCAACTCGAGCGACTCCGCGAAGGGGTGCAGATGCACGGCCACGTAGTGAAGCCGCGTATCGAAGGGCAGCTCCATCACCTCGGTGACGCGCGTGCGGTTGATCTCACGACCGGGCTTGACGATCCAGTGGCCCGTGAATGCGCGGCGATTCGTGTCGTCGCTGTACTCGTCTGCGCCTGCGTTCAGCCCCGGTAAACAGCTGGGTCCGTGCCCACCGTGACTGCCGACATCGGCGCCATGCACGCCGTCGGGACCGCGCAAGAGCTTCATCCCGAAGGCCGCCGCCGGGAAGAGCGCAGTCATCGGCGCGCGCAGCTCCCGATCGCGCACGAAGCGCAGCGTGACCCGATGCCGTACGCTCACGTCGAGGGTGGGCAGGTTCAGGTTGAGCACCTGAGTATGCAGGGAAATCGGCTCCGTCGAGACCACCGGAATGCCGAAGCCCCGCGGGAAATCGATCCGCGACTGCCCCTGCGAAATCGTGAACAGGCGACCGCTCAGGCGCTTGGTTCCGCCGAAGGCCGCAGCGTGTGCCGCCGAATCGACGTCGAGGTTCGTGTGGCACATGAACTCTTGAGACGCGGGCGTCACGCGGTCGGGCTCGACCATCGTCGCCTCGAAGCCGACGAGCCACACGAGCTCCGGCGCGCTCGCATCACCGAGGGTTACGACCTCGCTGCTCTCGGGGCCGCGCATCGACTTGTAGAGTTTGTCGATCGCGTACGTTTGCGAAAAAACGATCCGCTCGTGAACCGGCACCGGCTCCGTCTCG
>SHZB01000222.1 GCA_009692485.1 Myxococcales bacterium | reverse complement strand
GAAAGACGGACACGAGTTCGACAGCGTGCTCGACATGGTGCGGGGCGTGAAATCGCTGGGGCTCGAGGCCTGCTGCACGCTCGGGATGCTCACTTCCGAGCAGGCGGTGAGGCTCAAAGAGGCCGGGCTCGACGCGTACAACCACAACCTTGACACCTCGCGCGAGAACTACAAATCGATCATTCGCACGCGCGGCTACGACGAGCGGCTCGCGACCTTACGCACGGTGCGCGACGCCGGGATCACGGTCTGCTCCGGCGGCATCATCGGCATGGGCGAGACCGTGCGCGACCGCTGCGCGATGCTGGTCGAGCTCGCGGCGTTCGCGCCCCATCCAGAGAGTGTGCCCATCAATGCGCTCGTACGAGTCGCGGGCACACCGCTCGAGGCGCTGCCGCCGGTCGAGCCGCTCGAGCTCGTGCGCATGATCGCGACCGCGCGCGTGATGATGCCCTTCGCGAAAGTGCGCCTGTCCGCCGGCCGCAGCGAGCTCGGTCGGGAGGCGCAGCTCCTCTGCCTGTTCGCCGGTGCCAATTCGATCTTCTACGGCGACCGCTTGCTGACGACTCCCAACCCCGGCGTAGACGAGGACATGAGCCTGCTCCGCGACGCGGGTCTCTCGGCTGCAGCTCCGTCTTGCTGACCGCTTGCGGTCGTGTCTTGCTGACCGCTTGCGGTCGTGTCTTGCTAACCGCGCTCGCGGTCGTGTCTTGCTGACCGCGCTTGCAGCTCCGGTTTTTTGGAGCCGCTATTCGGTGGGTGGTTGGCTTAGCGCCCAGAGTAGGTCGAGGTAGCGCGCGCTGCGGATCGCGCCGAATCCGGGGATCGCCGCGAGCGCATCGCCAAAACGATCGCGGTCCGTCGCGTGCTCGATGAGCGCCGTCACGACGTCCTCGACGCAGTGGCCCGGCACCACGACTTGTGCGTCGAGTTCCCGCTCCGTTGCTTGTGCGCGTCGCCATCCGGTCACGCACTTTTCGACCGCTTTGCGACGTTGCGCGAGCTGGCGATCGAAGGGTAGGGCGGCGGGTTGTTCCGTCGGCCCGAGCCGCGTGGCGTCAATCAGCGCGGCGAGCCATTCTGCGGCGTGGCGCTCGGCTCCTCGATCGCGCTCGCAGAGCCGCCTCACGCCCTCGAGCGAAGACGGGCGGCGCTCGGCCAGACGGTGCAACAGCTCGCTGCGGACGACGCGAAAGCTTGGCACGTCACGCTCTTTGGCGAGCAGCTCACGCGTCTCGCACAATCGCCGAAGCGCGGTTTTTCCGGCTCCATCCAGCGTTGCGTAGCCCTTGACGCGCTCGTGTGCCGGGCGCTCGTCCTTCGGTGGCGCGAAGGCCGACTGAAGCTTGTAGTCGACTTCGAGGCGGACCTCTTCGGCGATGCCGAGCGCATCCACCCTCTGGCCCAGCGCCGCTTCGAGCTCGACCAAGTATCGCACGTCCGCGGCGAGGTAAGTGAGTTGCTGGCTCGTGAACGGGCGCTTCGACCAGTCGTGTTCTTGCAGCCCTTTTTCGAGCGAGACACCGACGTAGCTCTTGACGAGGCTCGCAAGGCCCGTCGCCGGTGCGCCGAGAAAACGTGCAGCCACGGACGTGTCCGAAACATTGAGAACCCGCAGCCCATGCTCGGCGAGCATCCTCACGTCGAAGCTGAGATCGTGGAAGATCTTCACGGGCCCGCGCTCCCCGAGGATCGGCGCGAGCGCATGAAGGGGAACCGCGAGCGCATCGATGATCGCGATCTCGACGCCGTCGGCGCCACGCCACGCGAGCTGCACGACGCAGAGCTTTGCGCGATACACGTGAAGCCCGTTGGCCTCCACGTCGACGGCGATGCGTTCGGCAGCGGAGCAGCGTGCGACCACGACGGCGAGCTCTTCCGTGCTCGTCACGACGACGGGCGTGTCGCTCAGGATCGCGAGCTCTTCCGCGCTCGTCACGACGACGGGCGTGTCGCTCATGATCGCGAGCGCACGACGAACGCGGCGAACGCGAGCGCACCGAGCCATGCGAACGCCGCGCTCGAGCGGGACTTGCCTTCACCCGGGAGCGCGCAGGTGCAGCCCTCGGGCTCGGCCGGGGCGACCGCTGTTGGACAAGTGGAGCTCATGCCGTGGCGTGGCGTCGGATCGCAATCGTCAGGCGCGACCGTTCCGGGTGGGTAGATCGCGCAGACCGCCGCGACGTCGTCCGGCTCGAGCGTGCGGAGCGACAATCCGCCAGGGGGATACTCGATGAACATCGTCGACATGCTGTCCGGCGAGTGCGAGACGCCGAGCATGTGGCCAGCCTCGTGCGTGAGAATCGACGCGAGATCGAACTCGACCAGAGCTTCGCTCGTCGTGATCGCGGCGGTGCCGTTGATCTCGAGATCGGCGTCGTAGATCGCGCCGTTCTCCACATTGAAGGTCACGGTCGCGAGCGCGAGCGCGTTGCCGGCACCGCCGTACGGCCAGACCTCGTCGCGAAACACCACGATGTTCGCGTTGCCCGCCTTCTGGTTGTACTCCTTGCGGTCGCACGCCACTGGCCCGAGGTTGTGGGCCTCGATGCTGGGCTCGCCGCCGCCCGCGCAGGCCGCGTCGTCCCACGCGTTGAAGGCCTGCGACACGAGGGCCTCGGCGGTCGCGAGATCGACGTGCCGCGACGCGTCTTGTTGGACCGAGAAACCGATGCACGGTTGTGCCCACGCGAGCGGGAGCCCGCAATCCGTCGGCTGCGGAGGTTCGCAGCGCGTGCCCGCTCGCGTTCCGTCATCGCAAGCCGCACTGCGGCAATAGGCAAGCGCATCGTGCTCCGTCGCCACGAGCCCGGCGAACACGAGCGCGAAGCGAGCGACGATGTGCGGTCGAGCCGCGTCGACGAGACAGCGGCGCGCGAGACTGCGAGGAGCGAGTCGAGCGGCGTCGACGAGTCGGTTCATGGGAGGGCTCGCGCGGTTCTGGCGCGCATCAACGCGGCTTCTTTGCGGCCAGCTCGCTCGCGACTTTTTGGATCAGGCCCGTGGCTTCGCTGGTGGTCTTGCCGACCAGCGTCACGGCGGCGCTGGGACCGCGCTTGCGCTCGAGGACAGTCGCGATCGCGGGGCTCCGCCGCAGTCGCTCGACCCGCGGCTTGCCGTCATCGGCGGCGGGCCCGAGGAGGAGCGGAAAGTGCCCGTCCGCCATTCCCATGACGTGCAGCGCTCCGTCTTCGACGGGAGTCAAGAACGCGAGTGACCGTTCACCGAGGACCAAGCTCGCCTCGCCCGCGACCACTTGTCCGATGCCATCGACCGCGCCCCCGAGCGTGCGCACCCACAGCTCGGGCGTGCTCGTGCCGACGATGTCGACCGCGATCGCGAGGCGCGTATAGGTGACGATTCTTTTGCCGCCGCCGATCTCTTCCCAGCGACTCGTACGCTCCTTCGCCGTTGCGATGACGACGCGCGTCGAGTGGCGCACGAGTTCTTCGAGGCTGTGCGCGACAGAGACGGTGGCCGCGGCCTCGCGTGCTCCGTCGAGCGGCGAGCCCAGCTCGACCACGAGCGCCGCGCCCGCGAGCAAACAACACAGAGACAAGCGCCGAAACATGCGCGCACGATAGCATCGCTCGCGGCGGTCGGTGGGGCTGTACACCGCAACTGCCGCCGATCCGGGCGCGACCTGCATGCACGACCGCTTGCACGACGCATGCACAACGCACGCACGACGCATGCACAACGCACGCACGACGCATGCACAACGCATGCGACCCGCGCCCGACCCACATGCACGACCCGCTGCTTCTTTGTTGTGTTGGCACGGCCGCGCTCGCGCACTGGCGCCTGTCCCGGCCGCCTCGCGCACGGTGACCGAACTCCGCGTTTCTGAAATCGTTCGCAGTCACCCGGGATTCGTCGCGAGCGCCATTGCCCTCGGTGGCGTCCTCGTGCTCACGAGTTCGGCTGTCGTGCTCTCGCTGCTTCATCTACCCTGGCTCCTCTTTGCAGTGCCGGGCATCGTCGGCGTCGCGTTGCTCGTCGCGGCCGTCGTCATGCTGTCGCGACTACAGCAGGCGTCAGCGCGTGCCGACCTTGAAGGCCGGAAATCGACCCAAGGCCACAGCGACACCACCCCAATGTGACCAAGCCCTGGACACGAACGACAGGGATCGGCACCACCGACGGGTGCCGGTATGCCCAATTTCACCCGCCACTCACGCGAAAAATGGACCGAGCCGAGCCGGTACGGCTGGCCGGGTCCTTCGTTCGCCTTATCCCCTTCGTTCGCCTTATCCCCTTTCGTGGCGACTCCGCCGTGAGCGGCTACAACTTCTCGCCGCAATCATCCTTCGGGCACGTTACCTTGGCAGCGTCGGTCTCGATCACCGAGGCCGACTGCCCGGCTTGCCAGCGGGTCCATACATCGAACATGCGATCGGCGGCACCGATCGCCACGCCGTAAACATGGCAGGTGTTGCTCAGTGTCTCATGCTTGTCGCACGTCGGGCTAAAGACGCCCGGGACAACGGTAATCGCCGCGCCCTCGATGGCCGTCTTCTTGATGTCCGCTAGCTCGGCGAGTTCGCTCGCCACCAGCGCGGAAAAGAGGTTGGCGTCGAGCGGCCCCTTGCCGACCACCGAAAAGCCGACGTCCGCACTCTCTTGGATGTGTTTCTCGTCACGCGTGCTCATCCGCACAAAAAATGGCGTCGTGAGGTGATTACGGACGACACCGCCCAGGTCGGCGCAGCGCCATGAATCTTGCGGAGCCGACGTCTGGTAGTGGGCGAGGCAGCTCTCGTCGAGGCGTGACTTGCGCTCGGCCAAGGCCCCGACTTCGTATTCGTGCTCCCAGAATTCGCCGTAGGTACAAAGCTTCGCGTCCTTGCAATACGTCGTGGTGGAATAGTCCAGCTTGGCGAGGGCGGGCACGAAGTTGGAGTCGACGATAGCCCGGACTTGGAGTGTGGGATTGGCGGCTCGCAGCGAAGAGGCCACGCGATCGACGTTGTTGATGACACCTCCCGAGCCTACTGACGCCCCCGCGACGACGAGCTCGACAGCCTCGTCGAGATCCGGCAGCACGCGTCCGCTCTTGTCCATGGTGTAGGTCATGGCCGCGGCGCCGTTGTTTCTTCGCAACGTGTCGAGCACGGCATCGAGTACCCGCGAGCCCAAGAAGTGCATGCGGTACGTCACAGGCTTGCCGGTCACGGGGTGGCTTGCGTCGTAGACGGCGTCGCGTCGATCGCCCGCCCAGTTGTCGCCGGTGCAGGCGCGCAGGTAGAGCTGATTGTAGCCGCCGAGCGGGTTGGGGTAGCTCGCATACGTGTCGCCGCCACGCTCATTGGCATCCGCGCGAGCCAAGATCCCCTTAGGGGGAATCGCGTCGGGAGCGTCCACAGTGCCACCGTCTGCGGTGGTGCCGTGCGAGGTCATGTGCGTCATTGCCAGGGGAGAGCCCTTCCCGCACCAGCGATCCGCACAACTCTGGCCGTCATAACAACCACCGCCACCTTGGAGCTGGAGCAGCCATCGATGCTTGTTCTCATCGCCGGAGTAAGGGCGGAAGTAGATGACCGCGCTGGTGCCGTCGTTGCAGAGCGCATCAGGGAACGTCTGTTGATCGAGCTCGTAGCGCTGAAGAGCCCACGAATCGACACTGTTAGCAAGCCCGCCAACGCTGGACTTCTTTCCGCAATCGAGCACCTCGCCGATGAGCGGGACGAGGCTGCCGTTATCGTTCCCGCCTCCACCCCCGTCGTCCCGGACGGTTTCATTGCTGGAGCACGAACAGGCCGTACCAAGAAGTCCTATCAAGAGTCCAAACGTAATTTTCATGGGGGGTCCTTTGCTCAGCATACAAAAAATGCGGATATTCCAAGTGAAGCACACTTTTCGGCGGGGCCCTCGGTCGGCGCGGTGTTCGGAGTGGGCGCGGTGGGGTGAGGGGGTTTCGGAGCGCGATGTGGACGCGAGCTGGGGGCGTTTGGGCACACGTCGGCCTCGGGCGTCGAGATCGCGCAGACGTGGGTCACAGGATCAGGCTGGGTCGTAGCTGGGATCGCGGGCTCGGGCAATGGGAGGGGCGTCGACTGGCAGCCCGAGGTGTCCGAGGATGGCGTCGATCGCGTCGAGCTCGTTGACGTCGGCGACGATTCGACGTCTTGCGCCGCAGGGACAGGCGAGCACGTCGTGGAGGTACACCCTGCGGATGAGGGAGGCCCAGTCGATGCGGCCGGTGCATGGCGACAGGAGTCCCTCGCCAAGGCTCGTTCGCGGGGCGACGACGGGTGCCACCGGGGCGTCGTTGGCAGGCGGCTGGAAGACGATGTCGGTGGCGTTGTGGATCAGCAAAAACAGCCGCATCAAAACGACAACAAAACGCCAGGCCATAGGTATTTCAAGCTGTAAAAGCAGTCCATCGGGAGGGTCCCCGGCTCTACCGAAGGTCGTAGGCACGCGTGGCGAGAGGTTGAGGACGGTGCTCTCGAGCCTGAACCTGTGGGTGGGACGAGTGAGTTGCGGTGTGGCGCGTGCGCGAGACAATTCGCTCCCTTCCGCGAGCCGTCGGAGGCTGCGTTAGCGAGGTGCAGGTTCTCGAAGCTCAGCGCGCGAACGGCTTAGGCTGAGAACGGAAGCTCGAGCTGCGGGGCCAGCGGCGGCTGGCGCGTGGCTGACACACTTGGCGCGAAGCCGTGATTGGCCATGAGGCGGGCGTTCGCCGCCGGTGTCGTTGCAGCCTCGACCCATCGCCGGACGACCTGCATGCACGACCGCATGCACGACGCACGCATGACCCGCTTGCGTGGGACCCGTCGGAGAGGTAAAAACCGCGGCCTCTCCGTCGAGCGCACATCGGGCTCGGCAAACGCGGGACTAGCTCAGTTGGTAGAGCATCAGCTTCCCAAGCTGAGGGTCGCGGGTTCGAATCCCGTGTCCCGCTCCGAGGGGTACGTGAACGACGTCGCAGGCTGGCGGGGTGGACCGTGACGAAGAGCGTGCAGGGTTGCCCGCACTGCCATCAAGACGCGCCGATCGTGCTCCGTCTGAGCGAGGCTCGATGCTCGGTGTGCGGCCGATTTCGCGCGCCCTTTGGTAGCAGCGTGCTCAACCTCGCTGGCGCGCCCGCGCGGCTCGGTTCCGGGCTTGCGAAGGGCGCGGCGATCGCCGTCG
>SHZB01000221.1 GCA_009692485.1 Myxococcales bacterium | reverse complement strand
GTTCGAGCACGACTTCGGTCTGCCCGGTGTAGTAGGGCTTCGGCAGGCGATAGCAAACCTTGCCCGACGGGGTCCGGGACAGGCGCTTGTGGGAAAATGCCGGCCGGGCGGCGTAGCGGAGGAGTCGCTCGAGGGCGGGACGATCGTCGTCGGACCGTGGCGGCGGGATCAGTGCCCACAGCCACGCGATCAGATCGAGCGGCTCGAGCAAGACGGCGTGCACACCCTTACTTCCACGCGTGCCGAAAGTTGTAGCGGCAGCGGCCAACAGGTATCGCTAAGGTTTCTCACATCGAAGGGAACGGGCACGGATGAACGTCGGCTCGATAGGACTTTCGCAGATGGTCCTCGTCCACTTCGGCTGGCTCCAGGAGCGAGAGCATCACTTCCGTGTTTCGCACAGCGGAGAGCACCAGGTCGTTTTTGCTTCGCGATTCTGCCAGGTGGCGGTCTCCCTGGAGCGGGGCGATCTCTTCGTAGAGTTGGCTTCCAATGAATCTGAGCCGATAAGGCGGATCAAAGTCTCCCTGAATGAGCTGCTGGCTGTGAGAGCGGTTGCTCCTGGCCAGCAGGCCATTCCTGCGAACGCCAAGTCCCCAGACCTGTCTGATCCCGCGGGCGGTGCAGACCGGCTTTGTGCTCGACCGCGAGGGCCTGCTCATGCGGCCCTTCTTGCCGTTCGGCGCGCCCAGAGTGATCCCGTGGGCGCGCCTGCAGAGCGTCGACGTGGATGAGATCATCGAGGGTGTCGAGACCAAGACCATCAAGCCGAGAATCCGGTTCATGGTCGAGGGCGACTGCGAGCCGCGGCAGTCGATCGGCTGTCGCCAGCCGACGATCGATGCGGTGCGCGAGCAGTTTCGGATACACGGGCTGCCGGTGATCGATCTGCGCGGACAGACCCGGCCCAAGTGATCCGGTCACTTCTTGGCGGCGTTGGCTTGCGCTTCGGCGATTCGATCACGAGTGGTCGGTGGCGCGTCGTAGGCAATCGGGTCGTCGCCGCCGATCGTCGCGGCGATCGGAATCTTCTTGTGCAATCCCGGCAAGAACGCTCGTTGTAGCGACGCCCAGGCACCGACGGTCATGGTCATCACCAGCTCCTCCGGCCGCACCGCGATCGAATGCACTCGAGTCTCGGGCGTGAAGCGAGTCTTCTCGATGAACAGCTCGATCCGCGGCGGCGCCGGGAGCATGAAGCCCAGCGGCCGGCCGCTCGGGTGCATGCCCTCGACGCGGACCGGCTCGCCACCGAGCACTTGCGGGAGCATGAACCCGTGCGAAGCGCCCTGGCGATAGCGCGGATCGGGACCGTGCTCGAGCAAGCGGTGCGACATCAACTCGCGATAGCGGTGCGCGACAAAGTGCCGTCGGACCTCGGGCATCACCTCGTCCTCGGGGCCAGGAAACCAACCATCGACGCCGGCCGCGAAGTACAGATAGCGAGGAAAGGTAGACGGGTGGACCCAGTCGAAGCACCACGGGAGCGGCTGGAAATACCAAGCCGCGGGGCCACGGGTGATCAGGCGCTCGTCGGTCAGCAGGTCTGACGGGTCTTCGAGGTTCGGCATCTCCATGCCCGGGACCTCGCCCTCGACCGCGAGGTAGCCCTTGCCGAACGGGTTGCGCGGGTACATGCCCGGGTGGTCGCTCTGCAGCCGAAACTTCATCTCGATCGCCTCGGGGCTCTCGACGGGCACGCGCCAGTCGAGGCCGCCGTAGGCGTTGGCGTAGGTCAGCGGCATCTGCTCGAACGGCTCGGGCGCGGGAATCCGCGGGCGCCCAGCTTGCCACTCGATCTGGCGCCGACCGAACACCTTGATCTTCTTGGCGACGTTGCCGATCGACGCCATGACCGAGAGGTAGGGCGTCGGGCGCGACGCGAACGCCGTGCCCTGCACCACGAAGTCGGTCGCGAGCTTGCGCGGCCAAAAGTCGGTGGCAGAGACGATCCGCGGATCTTGCTCGGGCCGACGAAAGTCATGCAGCAGCGGCTCGGGCTTGGTGAGCGTCGGGTGAACGTCGTCGAGCTTGTACGTGAACTTGGCGAGAACGTAGGCGAACGCGCCGTCGGTGTGGGTACCCGCGAGACCGAGCTCGGCGTCGTAGTTGGGGCGAGCCGGCTGGCGCTCGCTCACAGCGGCGTTCCCCAGCTCGAGCCACCACCGCGGGTGTCGCGAGTGTAGCCAAGGACCTGGGACTCGATCGACCACATCGAGGGATTGGAATCCTTAGCCGTCGGCGCGGGCGCAGCACCGACGCTGACCTTGGCGGCGTACCCAGGCATGCCGACGCCGAGCGAGAAGGTCGGGTTGCCCTGCAAGGTGCTGGTGAGCAGACCGCCGACGGCACCGGCGACGCGCTTGAGCGCGTCGTTGCCATTCACGGGCCCCAGTTTCTTGACGAACGCGGTCACAAGCGTGAGCGCGACCGAGTCCATGGCCGTTCGAGCGACCTGTTCCATGACCTCGAGGCTGATCACCTGGCGACCAAAGATCGACTTCGTGACCTTGCCCGCGTTCTCGCGGCTGAACGCGCCGGTCCAATTGCCGCTGTTGGCGTCGACCATCTCGAACACGAAGTCGATGATGATCGAGATCAGGATGCCGATGGTGCCCATGAACAGATCGAACAGCGTGATGCCGACAGTGACCGTGTTGAGCTGGTTGCTGAGCACCAGCGAGGTCGGGGCCGAGATCGGATCGCCGCAGGTCATCATCGGCAGCAAAGGCAGGCCGATCTGCGCGCAGCCGGTCGGCGTCCCTTCCATCTGGACCGTGCTCGACGCGAACGCGATCTTGCGGCTCGAGAACGGCCACGAGATCACGTAGAAGAGATTGGCCATCATTAGCGGAGTGATGTCGGGGATCATCGTCCCGCAGTCGTGCCCATCGAGCACGATCGGCCCCGACTTGTGCAGGACCTTGGTGGTGAGCTTGTTTTGTCCAAGCAGGAAGCCGAGCGTCCACATCTGCGTGCAGATCATCTCGATGGAGATCATCGGCGTGGGGACGGGGACGATCGGCGTCGCGAGGACGTTGTGGGTCAGCACGCCTGCAGAGACATCCCAGGCCACGTTGATCGTGCACCTCATCGCGTTGCCTCCCTCCGACTCGGCCCAGCATACCACCCGGGTTCCGCGCGCAGCCGCATCGATCGCTCGATGTCCGGGGCATCCTGAAAGTTGAAGATCTTCCGATAGACCACATAAAATCGCGACTGCTCGGGCAGCAGCACCAACATCTGCGGCTCGAGCTCGAGCGTGCCTGCGCGAGCACCCACCTGATAATCGGCGAAGACCTGAACTTGGGGGAGCGGAATCCGGACGCTAGCGCTCCAGCGGTAGAGGTTCTCCATCGAGATCGGGGCCCCAGCCGGCGGAACGGGAAGGATCCACTCGGGCACTGCGCGAAGGAACCGCGACGAGCTCAGCGCCGCCACGAGATCCGGCGGCATGGTGTGGTCCGCGGGCAGATCGAAGGTGCGCAGGGCCTGCAGCGCCGAGTCGAGCGGCACCGTGGCCCAGGACGCCGGCGGCGGGACATCGGACCAGCGACGGATCAACCGCTCGGGGCGCTCGATGTTGGGCAACGGACGTTTGGCCGCAAACAGTGGGAACCGAGCCGGAGCGCGCAGCTGCTCGGCCGCGGCTCGGGCAGCCGCCTCCGGATCGAAGCCCTTGCCCAAGCGGTTGGTTGGATCGGCGACCTCGAGCACGGTGTCCTCGTCGACGAGGACCTCGCACTTGCCCCCGAACGCGTGCTCCCAGCCAAGCGGCATTCGGATGAAGGGCGCGGGCGCGCCGATGCTGGTGAGCGGCCCACGACGAACCCAGCTGCGGTCGCCGAACACCACCAGCTCACGCCAGACTTGCCCAAGCCCGAGACCCACGCGCAAGACCTCGACCGGGCGCTGCTCGGGCGCGTGGGCGCAGCCGAGGAAGATGACTTCGAACCCAGGCTCCACGCGCGGGAGGTTGTCACGCGGGAGCAGCCCGAATTCCGTTGGCTCGTCGTTTTGCAGGATCGGAAGCGGCTCTTGATCATCGAGCTTGGTGCGCCCCTGCGGATCGAACAAGAATGTCGCCTTGGCGACGATCATGCCCGCGCGAAAGCCTGGATGTTCCGGCTCTGCGACCACGAGTTCGGCTGGCAGCGGCGTGGCGTTTGTCAATTTCAAGACGTACTCCTCCGCGCCACGGCGGCGCACGATAACATAGTTGCCAGCTCGCCCGCGCGAGGTCGCTCGCGCGGATCGGCGGCGAGGCAGCGCGAGACCAGCTCGACGAGCCAGGGTGGGTCGAGGTCGGTGATCGCGAGAGCCAACCACGCGTCGTGGTTGCGGCGGTCGGACTCGAGCGGGACCTCGTGGCGGCCGCGGACCGCGAACGCGACGCACAACCCGAGCGAGAACACATCACCGGCCGGACTCGGAGCGTCGGGTCGTGCCCAACGTTCGGGCGACGAGAACAGCTCAGTCGCCGCACGGGGCAGCTGGTCGTCGTCCGTCTGCCGACGCGCGCTCCCCCAGTCGCACAGGCAGCCGCGCCCCTGCTCGGACACGAGGATGTTCGGCGGCTTGACGTCAGCGTGGGTGATGCCGAGCTCGACCGCCGCTTGGAGCCCGGCGCAGGCATCTCGCAGCACCCGCAGGCGCGCGTCCAAGCTCGGCTCGGTCGCCAGCCACCCATGCAGCGCGCCCCTGGTCATGCGCCGGGTCGCGAGGTAGGGCAGCGGACCGCAGTGGCCATGACCGAGTAACTCGACGACGTGCTCGTGCCGCAGGCTCGAGAGGATCTCGACTTCGCGCGCGAGCTCGCGACGATGCGCGGCAAAGCTCGCGGTCGGGAGCACGATCTTGACCGCGACGTCGCTGCGAGTGTCGAGGTCCACACCCGCGAGCACCGTCGAGCGAGCACCCCCGCTGAGAACCTCCAGCAAGGCGAAGCGGTCGTCGACGACCACCGCCTCGCGTCCCGCCCAGCTGGTTTGATCCGCGCGCTCGAGCTCGCGCAGCGCCGTCTGGGTCCGTGCAAGCGTCCACACCGGAGCGCCAAGCAGCGTGACGATCGTGTCGACGCTGCGCTGCCAGTCCTGGTCACCCCGCCGCACGACTGCTTTGGCCTCTGGCTCCAAACGCCAAACTCAATTCAGGCGCACGACCTCGCCGCGCACGACCACGTCGTGATTGGCCGCGATCTCGACCCCGCCCTCCTCGGCTTCGATGGCGATGGCCTTGGCCCGCAGGCGCAGCTTGCCGGGCAGCCGCACGTCGGCGTCGCGCTGCAGCAGGCGGATCTCCGGGCCGTGCTCACCGATGGTGATCGCGACGAGTTCGGTCCCGTCCTCGGCCATGACGCGCACGGATTCGTCAGGCTTGAGCGTGACGGTGTGCTTGGCCTCGAAGGTCTGCTCGGGTCGCCGCGCGAAGCCATCGACCACACCGATGACGATCGGCAGCTCGGTGTTGGCCGGACGCAGCAACAGCACGCGGTCGCGCTCGCGGATCGCGAGATTGTGCAGCGCGGGCAGCCAACGCTCGTGCTCACCGTTGGCGTCGGTCCAACGCACGCACACGCGACCGATGAGCGTCGGGTGGCGATCGTTGGTGCACCAGCCCACGAGCGAGGCCACGCCGGGCTCGGGCCCGAGCTGCGTCAGCTCGAGCAACTCCTCCAACGCGCTACGCTCAGGCGCGCTAGGCTCGGGCGCGCTAGGCTCGGGCTCGCGAGGCTCAGGCTCGAGTTTCTCAGAATCGCTCATGGAAGCACCGTACCGCTCACGCTCGTGGCTGTCGATGATCACATCGGTTCCCGTGCGAGCGGGCGCTCACCTCGAGCCATGCGCAGCCGAACTTCGAAGCGCGCTCCCACGAGTTGCTCACTAGCGCCAACAAAGACCTCACCACCATGGTCCAGCATGATCTTTTTGACGATCGCCAACCCCAACCCGGTGCCGTGCTCGCGGGTGGTCTCGTAGGGCTCGAACACGAACTCGCGCCGCTCGAGCGCGACACCGGGGCTGTTGTCTTCGACGACCAGGCATCAGTTCGGCACGGCAGCCCGAGACGCGGATCTTCGGCGTGACGCCGACTTTGCTAGCCGAGAGCGCCGCGTTCTCGACCAGATTGACGAGCACCTAGTCGAGCAGTTGACGATCGCCGAGCACCTGCAGATCCTCGTCGAGCATTGCCGTGGCGGTAGACAGCAGATCGGCGAGCCAGCGCTCGCGCCAGGCGCGGGTGCCGTGAACGACGCGGGCGATGGTCAGGGTCGGAGCAAAACCCCTGGCCTCAGCGGCGGCGGTTCACGTCGCCTTGGCGATGTGGACTATCGTATTCAGCCGATGCAGTGGACCCGACTAGGACTGCCCGCGCTGCTTGAAGGTCCCGACCGCGACCGACGGTCTTCCCTCGGCCATATAGGTATCGAGGGAGCCTCCCTTGGTGGGCGCGCTCTTGAACACTTGCTTCAGGTGAGCCTTCCATCCATTGAGTGGATAGGACGAATGAGGCCCGAGTTTCGGGCTCGGGCGGTGGAGGGCTTGCGTTGGGCTCGGCGTGAAGGAGGGGTTGCGTTGGGCTCGGCGGGGAGGAGGGGTTGGCCAGGAAGAGGGCGCGTTGCGAGCGGATTCGGTGTGGCGGGATACCGAATGTTGGTGTGATTTAATTCGATTGACGCAGGGATGCGTTGCGTCTCGCCAGGGAGCGCGCGCAGGTCGTTGTCTTGGTGTTCCGGCAGATCGAGCGCGCAGGCGGCGGGCGCGAGCGGCTACGCAATGAGTTCGTCCAGCTCGAGCTGCGTGGGCGCGCGGGTGCGGGCCAGGGTGGGCCGGGACTGCGGGGCCAGCGCGGCGTAGCGGAGGAGTCGCTCGAGGGCGGGACGATCGTCGGCGGCTGTGCAGGTGCCAGCATGAATGGAGCAGCGGCCCTGGTCGGTGTGGATGAGCGCCGCGAGTGTGGCGGTGCGGCGCGGGCTGCGGGGTTCGTCGTGGTCGTCATCGACGACGGCGTGGACGGCGTGGACGGTGTGGACGGCGTGGACGGCGTGGACGGCGTGACGTTTGGCAGCCGACAGGGCCGCGCGGGCAGCCTCGCTCAGCGTTTGCAGCAAGGCTTGGTCCTCGTCGTCGCGGGCTCGAGCGAGTGCGCGATCCAGGGCGCGGCGGATGCCTTTGA
>SHZB01000220.1 GCA_009692485.1 Myxococcales bacterium | reverse complement strand
GTCCCATCTTCAAATAGGGAAGCTCGGTCGGCAAGACGCCGATGAGCCGGCATGCGTACGCGTCGGCCGCCACCTGATCGACGCTCGCGATCACGGTGTGGAGATCTTTCGCGTCGGCGATGTTGCCGCCTTGAGGCCCATTGCGGAGCAGCACGCGCGTGGCGTCGATGACCGTCAGGGTCGGCTGCATGAAGGTCGCGAGATCGGCAATCGAGACGTCGATGTTTTGGTGCAGCCGATTGCGTCGCCCGCCGAGCAGGCCATACCAGTTCTTCATGGCGCCGGTGTAGCGCGCGAGGTTGTGGTGCTTGGCGACTGGCACATTGATGACTTTGTCCGCATCGATCAAAGGCCGATAGATGGGCCATTCATCGAGCACCTCGCCGCCCATTCGGATGGAGCGGAAGCGATGCTCTGCCGGGATGATGACGTCTGCGCCCGCGTCGTAGGCGGCCTTCCAGATCCCGCTGCGCTGAAAACAGCGGTTGGGCTCATTGCACGATGCGTCGGTGACGGTGACCCGCTTGGCGCCCGCGTCGAGCACCAAGCGCACGAGCTCCGCGACGACCAGCGGATTGGTATTGGCCGCGTGCAGCGGGGTCCGATCCCAGCCGATGTTGGGCTTGATGGTGACGACGTCGCCGCGCGAGATGAAGCGCGCCATGCCGCCAAGCGCAAGAACGGCCGCGCGCGTCAGCCCCGCCGGATCGGTGCCGAGTGGAGCTGGCACGCCGAGCCGACCCGCCTGCGCGATGGCAAGATCGACGGCCGTTCCGGGACCGCGGTGGCGATCACGCGGCCGGTAGTCCCGCTGCTGCGCGTCGAGCGTCGAGCGGTGGACGTCGAGCCCACCCTGCTCCCACGCGCCGCGCCCCACGGCAGCACAGCCACCGAGGACGAGCGCCGCCTTGCCGAGACGCTCGAAGGTTTCTCTACGTGAGATCATGACCGCGATTCACTCGCCGACAGGCTACTCCAGCCCCGGCGGAGGGCAACCCGCGTCGACGCGCATGCGTGGACGCGCATGCGTGACGAGCAAGCGCCGTGACGTGCCGGAATGGCCGGAAATTCCGCCGAATTCAGCGATCGGCAGAGGCCTGCCCGTGCCCATCGCATCGCCGGGCGGTATGCGCTCTACGAGGGCCTCGAGGTGAAGGGCACTATCCGGCACGTCATCGCCGCGGCGCGGGTGCCGCTGCGTGACGGCCAGCTGTCCGTCGAGCGCGGGCCGGGCGGTTCGTGCAGCGGGCGCGGCGGAGGTCGTTGTGCGACAAGCTGGTGAGTGCGGGTTCTCGAGCGCGCGACGGCGAGCGCCGAGACACGGCCCGCGCCGCCTCAGTCGCGGTCACCGTCCTTGTCACCGTCGCGCGGCGCCGTGGACGCATTGGAAAACGTCGCGACAGGAGCCGCCGCCCGCTCCGCTGCAGCGCGGAGTTTGTCCTTCTTGCTCATGCGCTTTCCCTTCTGTCCGCCCATCGCGTCGCCGCGCGGAGACTCGCTATGAGCTGGCTCGAAGCCGTCGATGCGCTCGCGCGGGATCGCGATGCGATTGCGCCGCTCGATGAGCCCGAGATGGGCGCTGGTGAGCGCAGTGACGAAGCTCAGCGCCACGCCGCCACGGCCCGCGCGACCGGTGCGACCGATGCGATGCACGTAGTCGATGGCCGAACGCGGTAGGTCGTAGTTGATGACCGCCGGGAGGCCGACGATGTCGAGCCCGCGTGCCGCCAGATCGGTAGCGACGAGCGCGCGGATGTGCTCCGCCTTGAACTCTTCGAGGGCGCGCGTGCGGCCACCTTGGCTCAGATTTCCGTGCAGCCCCGCCGCCGAGATCCCCGCACGTCGTAGCTCGCTCACGACGCCATCGACGTCGCGCCGGCTGGCCACGAAAATCAATACCCGGGCCCACGCGTGCAGCCGCATCAAGTGGCAAAGGACGGCGCCGCGGCGGTCGGCATCGAGCTCGATGGCACGCTGCTCGATGCCATTGGCAGTGAACTCGAGAGTGGCCTCTTCTGGTGCGCCTCCGAGGACGGCATCGGTGATGGTGAGCCTTACAGGATCACGCAAGAGCGACGCGGCGAGCTGCTCTACCCCGGCCGGGATCGTCGCCGAAAAGAGCAGGCTTTGACGGCGTTCTGGCAAGAGCGCGAGGACCGCGGCGAGCTCGTCCGCGAAGCCCAAGGACAAGAGCCGGTCGGCCTCGTCGAGCACGAGCGAACGGACCCCCGAGAGCTTCAGCGCATTCTGCTCTACGAGATCGAGCAGGCGCCCCGGCGTCGCGACGACCAGCTCTTTGCCACCGCGCAGGAGCATCATTTGCACGTTGCGCGACACGCCGCCGAAGAGCGCAATGACGCTTGGCCTGGGCGCGAGGTGTCGCCCCAAAGCCTCGATGGCGTGGGTTATTTGCACGGCCAATTCGCGCGTGGGGACGACGACGAGGACGCGCGTTTCGGACGCGGCAGCGGCCCGCTCCGTCGCCAGTTGTTGCAACAACGGCAACGCGAAGGCGACCGTCTTGCCCGAACCGGTCGGCGCCGACACCAACACATCGCGTCCGGCGAGGATCAAGGGCACCGCGCGCGCCTGAACCGGAGTCGGCGTCCTATAGCCCATAGCGAGCGCCGCCTCCGCGAGCGCCGCGTTGAGTCCAAGAAGAGAGAAGGGCATGGCGGGAAAGGAACGTCGCAGGCGCGCTAGTACCCCGCGTGGACCTTCAATTGCCGCGCTGCGCCGAGCGTTCCCCAGTCGGTGACGAGCGAGCCTTCGACGTAGAGGTTCTTCAGCTTGGTGAGGCCCCTGAGCGGGCTGACGTCGCTGATGCGCGTGCGCTTGATGCTGAGCATCTCGAGCTTCACGAGCTTGGAGAGCGGAGCGAGGTCGGTCACCTCGGTCTCGTCGAGTTGCAATTCCGTAAGGTCTTTGCAATTGGCGAGCGGCGTCAGATCGCTTACCGGCGTGCGCCCAAGATCGACGCGGTCGAGCTTCAGGAGGAAGCCGAGCGCCGAGATGTCCTTCACGTGCGTGACCGAGATTCGCAGCGACTCGAGCGATTTGAGCGACTTGAGGACGGTGATGTCGTCGAGCTTGCCGGGGGCAAGATAGAGGCCTTTGACCCCGGTAAACAGGGGGAAAATGCAGGGGTCGAGCTCATCGTTCACGCGCGCCTGCGAGAGATCGAGGGTCTTGATACGGCCCAGCTCGCTCATGAGGATGGCGCCCTCTGGCCGCTGCAATTGCCGCCTCGCCACACTTTCGAGCGTCGCGTCGTCGAAGCTGACGGTGGGCCCCTTGCCGCACGGGGTCGTGCGTTTTTGCGGGGCCGCCGCCCGTGCCTCTCCGGTGCTCGACGGAAGGACTGCCGCAGGGCTCGAGGTGGCGACGACGGTCGCGTCCGCATGCGCTGTGGAGCTTGCCAGTCCCGCCGCCGGCGCTCCGCCATCGCATGCCCCGAGCGCAAGCGCGAAGAACCCGACCCATGGCGAAAGTGGCAAGTACGGAGTGGCCAATCGCGTAGTTGCCAATGGGGGAGTGGCGAATTGCGTAGTTGCCAATAGGGAAGCGGCCAATTGCGTAGTTGCCAATAGGGAAGCGGCCAATTGCGTAGTTGCCAATGGCTTGGGCATTTCAGTGGTGCTCATTCGCCTACGACCGCTTCGAACATTTTGCTGATTTCTCCGTGCCCGGTGGGGTTGGGGTGGGTGCAGGTCAGATCGAACCAGACCGGCTGTCCGGGGCCGCGATAACAGGGGGCCGCGGGGTCGTCTGCGTGAAAACCGTGTCCGCAGAAGGACTCGAGCAGAAACAGCATATCGACGCCGTGTTCGACCGCGATCTGGAGGAATTGCTCATTGGCCCAGATGACCAGCTCGGTCAGTTTTTCGGGCGAGGGCACGGGCTTGTCGAAGCCGGCGAGCGCCGACACGTCGCAGGACATGACCTCGCCCGTTCCGTCGGTGAACTCGTACATGTTCGCGTAAACGACAAAGACGCCATTGGGGAAGCGCCCCGGCGTCTTCAGCCATGCGATCGCCTCGCGCTGAAGCTCGACGAAGAGCTTCGTTTGCGCCCAGAGCTCCGCGTCGCTCTTGCCGTCGATCGCGGTCTTGGTCAGATGCGCGAGGTCGTTGCCGCCCATGGTCATGATGACGAGCGTGCGCTTGCCGAGTTTGCTCGCGGGGAAGCAATCCGGCAGCTGCGTGGGCGTGAGATCGTCCGTACGGGCGCCCCACTTCGAGCAGCTGGCGAAGGCCCCGGACTCTTTGGTAATCGAAGTTCCGTTGAAGAGGTCAGCGCTCTTCCACAAGATATCTGGCGTGGCGAGCCCGAATTTCTTGGCGAGCGCATCGGAGAGCTTTGCCCGGTAAAAGTCGGGCGTAAACGTCGGCGGCGTGCCGACCGTGACCGAGTCGCCAAGGAAGACCACGCGCTCGACACCGGTGATGTCCTGATGATTGGTGCCCAGACAATGGCTGCCGACCACGGGCTTGAATTGGTCATAGTTGGGACCCTTGGCAGGCGGATTGACGAACACGTCATCAAAGCATTTCGCGACCGTGAGAGGCCCCTCGCCACCGGTCGCCGCGCCGCCCGCATTTGCGCCGCCATTGCCATTGCCATTGCCGCCGTTGCCGCCAACTCCGGAGCCACCCGCACCGGCAGGCGCACCGCCCGCGCCGCCCCCGCTACTCGCCGTCGAAGTGACCGCGCCCGCCGCGCCGCTCAGGCTGTCTTCCGAGCCGCAACCCGCCCCAAGCGCCGCCGTAATGCTGGCCACGCCCAACACCGCCACCAGCGCTGCTCGTCCGAATTCTCTGAAGTACCCGGCAGTATGTCTCATGAAATTTCCCTTCGCACCGGAGCCTACCACCCTGCGTAATGGCCAATCGGCCGATCACTCGAGCCGCGTGACCACGGCGCCCGGAGCCTACCACCCTGCGTAATGGCCAATCGGCCGATCACTCGAGCCGCGTGACCAGGGCGCGGACGTCGGCATGGAAGCGCGGCAAATCGAAGTGCTCCACGCCGGCGATGCGGTCTTCGTGAGAGCGTCCTTGTTGCAGCGTTGCGATGATGGCGTCGCGGAGATCGCGACCGTCGTCCGGGTTGACGAGCCTGCCGAGCGCACCGTCGCGAAGGGCGTCGCGGCTTCCGTCGCGATCTCCGGCGATGACCGGACAGCCCGAGGCCATGGCCTCGAGATACACGATTCCGAAGCCCTCTCCGGTGCTTGGCATCACGAAGGCGTCCGCGAGCCGGTAGTAGTCGGCGAGCGCGTCATCGGGGACGAAACCTACGAAGGTGACCAGCCCGGAGGCGCCAGCATTGGCCGCGATGGCCTCGAGGCGCGCGCGGTCATCGCCCGCTCCCGCGATCAAGTAATGAAGCGGCCCGACGGCGCGCGCGAGCTCTGGCAAGAGCGGCAGCACCCGGTCGTGACCCTTGTAGCGTTCGAGCGCGCTGAGGCGCCCCACGGTGAGGAGGACCTTCTTGCCGGCGAGTCCGAAGCGGGCCTCGAGCTGAGGCGAGCGCGGGCCGGACTGATAACGGGTTAAGTCGATGGTATTGGCCAATACGATGACCCGCTCGGGTGCGACTTGGCACCAAGAGAGCAAGCGCTCACGGGTATATCGGCTCACGGTCGTGACGAGCGTCGAGCGGCGGATGGCAGTGTGTGCGGCGAACGAGGTTTTTTGCCACACCTCGACGCCGTGCGTGATGGTGAGAAGGCGCGCGCGAGCCAAGGTTGCAATGGGGTATGCCAGCGCGCCGAAGTGGGCGTGACCGGAGATCACGACGCGGGGGCGGTGGGCGAGCGCGGCGGCGGCTGCACTCAGGCCAAAGTTCGCGGCGGAGCCAGTCGCGGGGATCCGCCAACGAAGCGACCGAGGCGCAAGAACCGCAGGATTTCCGGCCAATCCAAGCGCCGTGAGGTCGATGCGCGGGTCTGCCGCGAGCGCGTCGAGCAGGTGGCGATTGAACTGCGCAATGCCACCTTCATCACCGTAAGCGCCCGGAAATAACCCTAACCAATGCATCGTGGTTTCACCGCGCACGCACCCTTCACGGCGAGCCTCCGCGCTTCAATCGCTAGGGCATGGGCGCGGTCGGGGCTTCGCCTTGCGTCCCGCTTGGCTCCGAGGGACGCGCGGGGGTCGGCGCGACCACGGGTGGAGGCGCCACGGGATTTGCCGCTGCCGGGACGGGGGCGGGCGGGGTCTCGGGCTCCGGCGGACTCATGCACGTCTCGCGGTCCTCGATACAGCTCGCGAGATCTCCCTGACACTCGGCGCGTGATGCCGTGGCAAGGACGAGGCCCGTGTCGCAGATGCCGCTCTTGCGCCGGGCATCATCGCGCTCACCCGTGAGCCGGTCGCGCTCGCGCCCGAAGCCCTCGGTGCGGGTCGTGAGCGTGTCCGTGAGCGTCTTTTTGTCCGCGGTGCAGAGCTGCCCCGAGGTCTTCGCGTCGTCTTCGCATTCACGCTTTTCGAGGCGCGCATTGTCCATGCGGCGCTCGAGAGCGAGGCGCGCCGCTCCGCTTTGCCCGGCGATGTTCGCCAGCTCGCCGGCGTGGCTGTCGTCTTGTTCGCGGCGGGTTTCCTCGCACGCCATGGCATCGCGGCGGGTGAGCGCGTGGGCGGCGACGCAGGTGTCGAGCTCCTCGAACGAGGCCACGCCGGCGGCACGCACCCGTGCAAGCTCGCCCGCGAGCCGCAGCGTTTCGCGCTTTGAATACGTGAAGAGGCCCGCGCCCACGCCCGCGACGAGCATGGCCGCGAGGGCAAGCCGCACGCGCTGAAGGGCGACGCGCTGCCGGGCGAACAGCCGCTCGATCACCGCCGCAGCCTCGCGCTCTTCGGCGAGCAGGACGTCCAGCCCCTCGGCCATTTCCGAGCTCGTGGCGCGGTCGGCAGGCACGCGCGCGAGCCAGTGTTTCAAGGCCGCGGCGAGCAAGGTTCGCGGTTCGCCGGTGAGCCCAGGGAGGTCGTCCTCGGTGAGCGGCACGAGCTCGCGGCGCTCGAAGAGATTGGCGAGCGCGAGCGGTGTCGTCGGGTCCGTATCTTCGGAGCGCGGACTAAGCAGCGAGGCGAGCAGCGTCGTGGCCAGACAGTAGGTGTCCATCTTCGCGCTCAGCTCGGCCCCCGCGGCGAACCCACTCAGCGCCATGACTTGCTCCGGC
>SHZB01000219.1 GCA_009692485.1 Myxococcales bacterium | reverse complement strand
ATTTGCCGCAAATCCTGGCGCGTTTCGTGATCCTTCGCATCCCTCGCATCCCTCGCATCCCTCGCATCCCTCGCATCCCTCGCATCCCTCGCATCCTTCGCCTTCGGGCCAGGCTGGCCCCGCCGCTCTCACGGAAAAGCCGCGCCTCGCCTTCGAGCCTGGGCGATCGGCAGACGACGACATCGTCCTCGAGCTGCGCGGGCTCGTGCGCGCGGGACAATTGGTCGAGTCGCGTCGCGTCGCTCGGGCGGCTCGCTTCGATGAGCACATCGTCGCGTACATCGCCATCCTCGAGGCTCGCCCGGACCTCGCCCTCGACGAGCTCGAGACCCGCTTGGTCGCAGAGCCCGCGGACACCGATGCTCGGCTGATCGCGGCGCTCGCGGCCTCGCTCCTCGGACGCGGACCCGAGCTCGCGAAGTTGCTCTCGTACACCGATAGTTTCGAGCCGCCATCGCTGCTCGGCATGCTGGCCCTCGCCGAGCTCTCGTCGCGCTACGTCGGACTCCATGTCGGGCTCCATGGACCCGCAGCCAGTGGCCATCTGTTGGACGTCACGAGTGGCGCGGCGCTGCTGCCGCCATCGCTCGTCCTGCTCGTGCGCGCACGCATCGCGGCTCCCTGAGTTCGCGCGTCGACGAAAGCGCTGTGCCTCGACGTCCTGACTCGACGTCCTCGCTCACAAGCGGTCGTGGCATTAGAGTCGCGCGTCGATGCTCATGAGCGAGTCGTCCACTGCGCGCGTTCCGTTCACGACGTATCAAAAGCAGCTCTTCGTATTTCTGAGCGTCGCGACCTTCTTCGAGGGCTACGATTTTTTCGCGCTGACGCAGATTTTACCGGAGGTGGCGCGTGAGTTTCAGCTCACGAAGGCCGAGGGTGGCGCGCTCATCGCGGTCATCAACGTCGGCACGGTGCTCGCCTGTCTCTTGGTGCGACGCGCCGATCGTTGGGGGCGCAAGCGCGTGCTCACTTACACGATCGCCGGCTACACCTGCCTCACGTTCTTGACCGGCTTGACCACGAGTGTGTGGACCTTCGCCGCCTTTCAGCTGGTCGCGCGCACCTTCTTGATCGCCGAGTGGGCGGTGAGCATGGTGTTCGCCGCCGAAGAGTTTCCGCCCGAGCGCCGCGGCATGGTGATCGGCGTGATTCAGGCCTTCGCGAGCCTCGGCGCCATCGTGTGTGCGGGGGTCGTGCCGTTCTTGCTGCACACGCCCTATGGCTGGCGCAGCGTCTATTTCGTCGGGATCTTGCCGCTCGTCATCCTCGCGTTCGCGCGCCGCGGTCTGCGCGAAAGCTCGCGATTTGCAGCCGATGTCGGAGACCGTGGCGAGGCGCGTCCGCTCTTGGCCATCCTCAAGTCCAAGCACCGAAAGCGCGTCCTGCAGCTCGCGTTGATCTGGGCGCTGACCTACGTCTCGACCCAGAACGCAGTCACCTTCTGGAAGCTGTTCGCGATGGAAGAGCGCGGCTTCAGCGAGAGCGACGTCGGCCTCGCTATCAGCATCGCTGCGGTGGCGTCGATGCCGCTCGTGTTCGGCGCTGGCAAGCTCCTCGATGTCGTCGGCCGGCGCCCGGGCGCGCTCATCATCTACACGCTCGCGATCGCGGGTGTGCTCGGATGCTATTCGCTGCACGGGTTCTGGCCGCTCACGATCTCCCTCGTTTTAGGGATCTTTGGCGCCAGCGCGGTCCTCCCGGTGCTCAACGCCTTCAACACCGAGCTCTTTCCGACGGCCGTGCGCGCCGACGCCTTCGCGTGGGCGAACAACCTCCTTGGCCGCATCGGCTATGTCGTCTCGCCGGTGTTCGTCGCCGCAGCTGCCGACACCATCGGCTGGGGGCCGGCGGTGCGGCTGACGACCATCGGCCCCGTGCTCGCCGTCATCTTGATCCTCGCGCTCTTGCCCGAGACCCGCGCGCGCGAACTTGGGTCGGAGTCCCCAGCGGATGGCGACGCTCGCGGCGCGTGACGGCGCGGGGCCTCTTCAGGATTTGTCCGTTGCCTTGGGCTCAGCGCTTGCGCGTTCGTCCGGCTTGGTGATCGCGTCCCGCTTGGTGACCGCGTCCGGCTTGGTGATCGCGTGTCGCTTGATGAGCGGCAGCTGCGTCACGAAGAAGAGCATCGTGAGCCCGGGGATCCCGAGCAGCTTGAAATAGATCCACACCGACTCGCGCGCCGGCGTGAACGTACGCCACACGCACTCGTTCGTCGCGGCGAGCGCGAGCAAGAGCAGCCCGAAGCGCAGCGAGAGCTTTCGCCAGCCGTCATCACTCAGCTCGAGGGCCGAGCCGAAGAGCGATTTCATGAAGCCCCTCTTCATGGCTACACCCCCGAGGAGGGTCAGGCCCGAGAGCCCCGAGACGAGCGTCGGCTTGATGTAGATGAAGCGCGGATCGCCGAGCGCGATAGTGAGCCCGCCGAAGACGAGCACGATGATCGCGGTCACGAGCGGCATCGTCTCGAGCTTCTTGTTGCGCGCGTAGGCAAGCGCGAGCGCGAGTGGAGCTGCGAGCATCAAAGAGCCCGTGGCCCAGTAGATCCCCCTCCACTTGTAGAACACGGCAAACACCACCAGCGGCCCGAAGTCTGTCAGCCACTTTGGAGCACCAGCCTCGGGTGCGGGCGCGTCCTCGGCAGTCACGCCGCGCAGAGCTCGCTCGGGTGCGCCAGCCTCGGGGGCCGCGCGGTTTTTTGCGTCATCGCCGTCCGTCATCGGCGCACAAGCTACTCGTCCGCGCTCGATCCACCAGCTACAAAGCGCCGCTTCGTCACACGTCGCGACGCGAGCCAAGCACCGGCCGCACGGTGCTCGTCGGCGGTGTTTGTCCGCGGCTCGAGCGAGCGCGCTCGTCCTTGATCTCGCTCACGATCGCGTCCCAGAGCGCGAGCCGTGCAATCAGCGCGTGGTCTACGGCAGCTTCGGCTTCACGCCAGCGAAGGGCGCTGTCGCCACACAGCCGAGCCACCAGCTCTCGCGCGAGCGGCCCGTGCTCGTCCGCGTCGCTCGTGATGTGACGCTCCAGGTAATAGCGAAACGTCGTCCACTCGTCCGGTGCGTGCCGGCAAAGCTGCCCGACGAGCAGTCGAAACATTTCGGGGATGACGTCCTCGCGACCGTAGGCGAAACTCGCCGCGATCACGTGCGGCTTACGCGATTGTGCTGCCGCGAACACGTGCGACCGCATGAACACCCGCACGCTCTCTGTCTCCGACAGTTCGGCGTAGAGCGGGTGCAGCATCAACTGGGCGCTGAGCGCTCCGTGGTCGATTCGGTGGTTGTCTGGCAGTCGCCGGCATCGGGCTTCGTGTTCGCGGAGATCGATCAGAGCGCGCTGACGACGATCTTCGTGGTGGCCGGCTTGTATACGTTGTCGAGTTCGCCATCCACGACCCGCATGGCATCTTTGCCCCAGTCATATTCGGTGCCGGTGGTCCCGGCCACTTTCAGGAGGTCGAGGTAGCTCGGCTGCTTGCCGCCCAAGAGCGCCGCCACGAACTTGCCCTGCGCTTCGCCGGAGCCGTCGCTGAAGCTCTCGACACCGTTCGAGATGATGTCGAGATCGGCCGTGCCGCGCGTCTTGAAGCCGAAGAAATCGACGTTGTAATAGTTGAACGACAGGCAGCTATCGATAAACAAAAGCTGATAGCTCTGCGGCAGATCGCCCTTCTTGAAGTTGCTCGGGTCGAGCGGTCCCTCGCCGATGTAGGAGTGGCCGTTGTAGATGAAGACATCGCTCGATTTGAGCGCGCGGCGATACGGCGCCTCGTCATCTTCGACCCCGAAATAGAGTTCAATGCGATAGGTGACGGGCTTCGCGGCGCTGGAGCCGATCTTTACTTTTACCTTCTCTTCGAAGGTGATCCACTTCTTGAAGATGCGCTCGCCGACCTGCTTCCGAAGCTCGAGCTTGTTCGCGGCGGTGAAGCCCGCGGGCCAGCCCCAGTCGTAAAACTCCCAGTCGACGAAGGACTGAAATCCCGTGGCGGTCACCTTCTTACCGGACACCGTGAACGTGAACAGGTCCGCGGCCGGCTCGCTCTTCGTGACCTTGAGTTTCGGCCGCGCCTCGAGCACGGCGGCCATCAGCCCCATCGTCTCGTAGTAGCCGGAGTCCTGATAGGCGTGGTGCACCTGCCCGGGCTTCACGTGGTCGATCATGCCGTTGAGGAGCGACACGACGACGGTGTCTTTCTGGACGCCGCCCGAGAACAGCCGGTCGTATTCGGGATAGAGCTTCTTGCCGGACGTGGGCGTCGGCGCGAGGCTGACGGAGATCGGAATGTAGAGCCGCGAGACCTCGGCTGTGACGACCTGCCCTTGGGTAGCCTCGGCCGCCTCGCGTGCCGCGTCGATCACGCTCTGCTCGGCGTTCATCGCGCTCTTGCAGCTGGAGAGCGAAGGGTTGAACACGTACCAGACGTCGCTGGCCATCTCGCGGTCGTCCGGGGTGTTGCCGGTGCACTCTTTCAGGACGCGCTCGGCTTGGGCCTGGTAGTCGCCATGCAGCAATCCGAGCGCGAGCGAGCTGCGCCGCGCCATCGTGACCGGCACGATCGCCCGATCCGTGTAGCGGTAGCGAACGCGCATCATCGTGTCCGTGACGCCGTTCGGGCCGACGACCTCTACCGGCTCTTTCACGAGGGTCGCGACGTCGACGTTGGCGAGCTCGCGCGACTCTACCGCCACGTTCGCCTCGAGCAGCGCACCGAAGGCCGAGCGCGTCTCCCGATGCACCGCCGCAAGGATCTCGTCATCGTCACTGTTGGGCTCGAGGTACACGTAGCCCTCGAACGCGAGAGAGCGTTCGCGCGCGGTGAGGCTCGTCAGATCGCTCTCGTCCTCACCCACTTCTACGCTGCAGCCGAGGGCGAAGAGCGGGGCGACGACGGCCGCGGCCGCGAGGGCAAGGCGAGGCAACAACTGGAGATCGAGCGAGCGCCGGAGCTTCATGGCGCGGCAGTATACTCGTTTCAGTAAGTTATCGCGCCGCAATGTGTGCAACTGTAGTATAAAAGCCACCGATGATGCGAAGTCCTATTCATATCGCGTGCTTAACCGCATCGCTCGCCGCCGGATGTGGCGCGGAGCTTGGCTCCGACGAGCTGGAGGCCAAGTCCAACGAGCCCGCGGCGAACTGGGAGCGAGATCTGCTTGACACGCGTCTCGAAATAGACTTGGCAACGCGCAAGGCGACCGCGCTCATCGCCGTCGACAAGCACAGCCGCCGCGGGCTCTCGCTCGACGTCAGCGGCCTCACGCTCGACTCCGTAGAGAGCAGCTCCGTCGACGGCACGCTCCGGCCCGTTGCCCATCGCATCGTCGACGGACAGCTCGAGCTCGCGCTCCCCGCAAGCCGCGCGGTCGAGCTGCGCATCCGCTACGGCTTCTCGGTGCAGAGCAAGCTCGAGGGCCTCACGAAGGGCGGCGCCACCTTCACCTGGCCGCACTTCTGCGGAAACCTGTTCCCGTGCCAGCCCGACCCTGCCGATGGCCTGACCTTCGAGCTCGCGCTCCAGAACGTGCCCGCCGGCAAGCGCGCGGTGCATCCAAAGTCGATCCCGAACGACGCGCCGCCGTACATGCTCGCGTGGGCCGTGGGCGACTACACGCGGCTCGAGCTCGGGACGACGGCGCAGGGCCGCCACGTCAGCGTCGATTACCTCCCCGGCGAGAAGACCGCGGCCACGAGCGGCACGAAAGATCTCGCGCGCGTGTTCGAGTGGCTCGAGACGACCTACGGCGAGTACCTCTTCGGCGACGAGGTCGGCTCGGTCTCGGCGAGCTGGGGGCAGGGCGCCTTCGGCGGCATGGAGCACCATCCGTTCTGGCACGTCTCGCACGACTCGATGGGCGACGCCGAGACACACGCGCACGAGGCGGCGCACGGGTGGTTCGGCGACGGCGTGCGCCTGCGCTGCTGGGAAGACCTGACGCTCTCCGAAGGCACCGTGAGCTACCTCACCGCGCGGGCGCTCGAGGCCACCAACGGCAAGGCCGCGGGCGACGCCGTCTGGAAGGACTACGAAGCGCGCCTCGATGCCGTCATCGCGAGCGAAGATCGCCTCGCGTGGCCCACGGGCTGTAACGAGATCGATGTCCTGAAAGATCTCTGGAACGAGGTCGTGTACATGAAGGGTGCCTTCTTCTATCGCGCCGTCGAGAGCGAGGTCGGCCGCGCGCCGCTCGACCAAGCCATCCGCGCTTTTTACGGCGACTACAAGGGCGAAGCGGCGGGAGTCTCGGACATGCTGGACACGCTCCGCGAGAGCACCGGCTTTGACGCGAGCGCCCTCGCAAAGGGCTGGCTACAACAGCTCGGTCGGCCCGACCGCTGATCGTGACGTACGCACGTACGTACGCCAACACGGCCGTGCGGGAAGAGCAGCGCCGGAGGTGCCCGCTCAGAGATCGTACAAATAGAAGGCGGCGCGGAGTGGACCGTTCTTGAGTGGCTTGGTGATCCGCGGGCTACGGCCGAACGCCGCTGGAAATGCGTCGTTGCCAACGAGGAAACCGGCGCGCCAGCCGGGTAGCTCTGCGCACCACTGGCCGAGGTCGCGATAGAGCCGCAGCACCTCGTCCTTGCCGCCGAGGCGCTCGCCGTAGGGAGGGTTCGAGAGGATGACGCCGCTCGTGACGCCGCGCTCTTCGGCCCGGGCCACAAGCTTCTGCGGATCGAGCTCGGTGAAGGAGCCGTTGAAGATTTCGGTGTCGGCGGTGATGCCGGCGGTCTCGAAGTTTTGTCGCATGTGCTCGAGCGCGTGGGGCTCGACCTCGCAGCCGAACAAGACCGGGCGCGTATCCGGAAATAGCGGGCGCGCGCGCTCTTCGGCGAGGTGCTTGAACAGCGGCCATGCGAGGGCGGATGCGCGTCTGCCGCTCATCCACACCGGACGGGCCCGCGCCATGCACGCCGCCTCGATCAAGATTGTGCCCGCGCCCGCCATCGGATCGCAGAGCGCCTCGCCGCGGGCGTCATGGCGCGCCAACATCACCAGGATCGCGGCGAGATCTTCGCGCAGCGGGGCGACGCCGGCGCTCATGCGATAGACGCGTTGGTGCATCGCGCGCCCGGCCAGATCGAGCGACACGACCATGCGCTCTTCGTAGCGGCGCACCGAGAAGAGCAGCTCTGGCCGCTCGCCATCGACCTCGAGCCGCACGCCGCGCGTGGCATGCGTGTCGACC
>SHZB01000218.1 GCA_009692485.1 Myxococcales bacterium | reverse complement strand
TGAAGGGCACGCCTTTGGCAGTAAACTCGCGCACGCAGGATGGCATGTCATCGCTGCAAAGATAAATGAGTCTGCCCGAGTAGCTCGTCCGCCCCAGCAGCTCCAGCGACTTGAAAACGGACTCGATGGGCGTGAGCCAAAACAGCGGATTATCCTGGTAGTGCGCGTAGTCGCTGCGTCGCAGGTGCGTCGTGATGACGTTGTGGCCGTTGGGGTTCTGGAGCTTCAGGGCATCGGTGATCTGCGCCAACAGATGCGGCTTGAACTTGAAGGTATCGAAAAACAGCTCTTTGTAGTTCGAGATATCCCGCGTGTGAAACTGGAAGAACCCCTTCAGGTCGAGTGTCCGAACTCCCAGAGAGACTCTCTCGGCGACGAGCGCGAGGCATTGACCCAAAGTCAAACCGTCAGCCGGATGGATGACGAGCACGTCTTCGGTCTGTTCTGGCGGCGCGCTCGCAGGAATGTCGAAAGCCAAATTGCCGAGCCAGCGTGGGTGGCGAATTTCGCAGCCGATTTCCCGTTCGAGCACCTTCAGAAAGAAATACTTGAAGAGCTGGTTTCCGAAGCGGCCGAAGCGCTCGTCATTCAGGTCGGAGATTTGGATGATCATAGAGAGTCACGGCAGCTGGCATTCGATGGCGAAGCGGCCTCTCCCGACGTTGGCACAGAGGGAGCTGGCACTCGAGCCCGCACATGCCATTGGAGCAACCCGCGCCGCTTCCGCAGACCGTATTGCACGCGCCGCAGTTTTCCGGATCGATGACCGCGTCGATGCACGCCCCCTCGCAAGACATGAAGGCCGCGGGGCAGCTCTCAGAACCGCCCGCTCCGACGGCCACGTTCGTCGTGAGCTCGCCGCCCGAACACGCAAGGATGAGACCCTCAAACCAGATGCCGGCATCCAAGGCTGCGCGCTGAGAGTTTTCATCGTGACCTCCAAGCATCCATGACGAGATACGTGCCCGCGAAGGTTACGTCGATGCGCCTTCGAGGCGGCGCGTTTTTCTACGCGGGGCGCGGGGGCGGCGGCGCTGGCGGTGAGAGCCGCGGCGAGCGCCCGGTCCGGCGAGCGCGCGCGCGTTGACGTGGATCGGGCGCCAGAGTACCTCCCCACGCGCACGATGACCGACGAGGGCGACGGCACCGACGACGCGACTGGGCGGCGGCCCAACGAGGAGGTCCGCGAGCCCGAGCGCCGCAGTCGTTTCGAGCGCGCCGTGCCGGAAATCCTGCGCCGCCTCGTCGAGCGCGCGATCGAGACCGGAGTCGAGACCTTGACCGAGGGCCCGGGCGAGCTGAAAAAACACCTCGGGGATTTGAAGCTTCCCAAGGAAGCGGCCCACCTCTTGTTCGATCAGATTGACGACACCAAGAGAGGCGTCTACCGGGTCGTCGCCAAAGAAATCCGCGACGTCTTGGAGCACATGAGCTTCGCCGACGAGCTCGCGGAGGTGCTCACCAAGCTGAGCTTCGAGATCAACACCCAGATTCGATTCGTGCCAAACCCGTTGGCGAAAGATGCAGCGGACGCGAATGCCGCGGAGGCTCAATCCACCGCGAGCGCGAAGGCAGAGGACACGCAACCAGCCGAGACCGGCAAATCCGAGACTGGCAAATCCGAAGCCGTGGGGGCCAAAAGCGAGGAGCCGAAGGAGCCACGACGCAAGAGTCGGTTCCCTCGGCCTGAGGTAGTTTCGAAAGTCGTAATGAGAGCGCGTGAGTTCGTGACCGGTGCTCGCGCCGACACGAGCGAGGACGAAGAGCCATGAGCACAAAAACAAAAAAAGCTGGAACCGAAGTCGACGGATATTGCACCAACTGCAAGCTCGATCTCACGCACCTCATCGTCGCGATGACGGGCGACAAAGTCGCGCGCGTGGAGTGCCTCACCTGCCACACGCAGCACAACTACTACAAGCCCAAGACGGCAAAGCCTGCCGCCCCGCGAGCGAAGAAGCGCAGCAGCGCCGCCGCCAAAGAGCCGAAGCCGAAGTCGGCCGCCGCCCTCAAGAAGAGCTGGGAGCAGGCGACCTCGGGCCGCAGCGCGGGTGACTATTCCAAGTACGAAATCGGCTTGACGTTTCTGGCCGGTGAGCTCGTGAAGCACAAGAAATTCGGCGACGGCGTCGTGTCCGAAGTGCTCGAGGGCAGCAAGGTCAGCGTGCTCTTCGAGGACGGCGAGAAGCTCCTCGTCCACGCGCGAACCTGAGCCGCGCGGCTCGCTTCGGCTCGGCTCCCGGTAACGAGTCGCTCGGCTCCCGGTAACGAGTCGCTCGGCTCCCGGTAACGAGTCGCTCGGCTCCGGGTAACGAGTCAGCGGCCGGCGATGAGCGCGGCGGTCTCTTTCTCGATGTCGCCCTTCCAGGTCTCGGCGTCGCGGTTCGAGGCGCCTTCGTTGCCGGCCTTCGCGCGCCGCTGCCGCTCTACGAGATCGGCGTGCGTCGTGAACGCGTCGAGGCATCGACCGACGAATTGTTCGACCCGCGTGAAACCGTGGCGGCTCATGAACTCCGCGAGCTCACGCTTCACGTCGTCGATCATTTTGTAGCCGCGGAGCATGGCGCCGGTGCAGATCTGCACGGTCTGGCAGCCGAGGAGCATGAACTGTACGGCGTCGTAGCCGGTCTCGATCCCGCCGATCCCGCTGAGGGAGACTCCGGGGTGGGCGCGCGCGATCTCCATCACGTGGCGGAGCGCGATCGGCCTCACGGCCTGGCCCGAATAGCCGCCGGGCACGGTATGCGATTCGACGGTGGGCATCGGACGCAAGGTGTCGAGATCGACGCCGATGATCGACAGGATGGTGTTGATGGCCGCGATGCCGTCGGCCCCGGCCCGCAGCGCCGCCGCCGCCGGAAGCACGGGGTTACCAATGTTGGGCGTCATCTTCGCCCACACCGGAATGGTCGAGACCTCTTTGACCCAGCCGACGACCTCTTCGACGATCTCGGGATTCTCCCCCATCGCCATGCCCATGCGACGCTCGGGCAGCCCGTGCGGGCAGCTGAGATTGAGCTCGAAGCCATCGACGCCGGTCGCCTGCGTGCGCTCGACGATCTCGTGCCAGGCCTCGCGGCGGCACTCTTCCATGATCGAAGCGATGACGATCTGATTGGGGTAACGCTTCTTCAGCTCGGTGAGCTCTTCGAGCCAGACGCTGAAGGGCCGGTCGCTGATGAGCTCGATGTGCTCGAAGCCGATCACCTCATGAGACTCGCGACTCTTGAGCTTGCCGTAGCGCGGGGCGGTGTTGACGACCTTGCTCGCGTCGAGGCTGATGGTCTTGATGACACACCCGCCCCAGCCGAGGTCGAAGCTCTTCGCGATCACCTTCGCGTTGGTGCCCGGAGGCCCCGAACCCAAGACAAACGGGTTCGGAAAACGCATCCCGTTCACATCGATGCTGAGATCTACGTCCGCCATGATTTTTCCCTAGTTGCAAACGAGCGATGGACCGAAACCGAGGCGAGAATCTCGCACGCACGTCACGCCTGACGCAAGCACCTCGGGCCGCGAGCGGAACGAACGGCACGAGCGGCACGAGCGGCACGAGCGGAAGGAGCCAAAGGAGCGCACCCGCGCGAAGGCACGGCACACGATTCTCAAAGCGAGGTCAGCCGCGAACCGGCAGGGCCCAGCTCGGGCTCGAGCGCCGCCTTCTTGCCTTTTCTGCGCGTGAGATAGAAAAAATCGCGTGGTGAAGGGCGCGTGACGTATTGGTCTTTCGAAAATTCGATGCCGGCGATGATCGCGCTCGTCACGAGCGGCGGTTTGTCCGTCTCGGCTTTCGCGTAGAACAGAAAACGCGGGTACGAGTAGTTGACGTCAAGCTCCGCGACGGCGTGCGCGCCCGCGGCCTTCACGCCCCGCGCGAGCGATTGAGCGGTGAGGGCGTCGCCGATGCCGAAGTAAATGAGCCCGCCGTCCTCCGAGAGGCCCATTGCGCTTCGGCGGATCACGGTCTCGCCGCTCACGGTCGCGCCCCAGCCCTTCGCGTATTCGTTGTAGCGGAGCGCGGCGTGCACCTCGCCCTTCTCGACCAGGCACGGAGGCGTCTGCCGGTAGTAGAGCATCGCGGCCTTGTCGGCCTTGAGCTCACTCCAAGTTCCGATGGTGAGGCTGCCGTCCTTGCCATGTACGAAAGTGCAGGCGTAGTCGCGCGGCGGCAGAAACTCGACGCCTTCGAGGAGCATGCCGTATTGGCCGTGCGTGGCCTTGAAGCCGCCGTTGAACGCCGCGACGAGGAGCGCATGATGCGGCTCTGGCACGAGGCCCTTTCTCGCGCCGCGCGCTACCCACGGGCTCTCGGGCTCGGTCGTCCCCGCCATCAAGTGGAGATCGAAGGCATCGCGCACCATGACGACGACGGCGAGTGCGGCGTAGGGACGGCGCGGATCGGAGTGCACGAGCGCCTTCCACATCCGCGGCGGCTCCAAGGGCTCGCCGTCGTCCGCGATCGCAATCCACACGCCGTCGCCGGGGGCAGCGACCGCGGGATCCGGCGCGGCGAAGGGGCTCGGCGAAAACGGTGGCGGCGCGCTCGGGGCGGCCGACGCAGCGGGGCTCGCGGGCTCCACTACGGCGGGCGGCGTCTCCCATAAGATCTTCGGTTTTTTGCCGCGAAAACGCCACTGATCGTAGCGATCTTGCGCGGAGTAAGCGACGTCCTCGAGCCCCGCGACGAAGCGCGGACCGAACGCGGAGCGGAGGCCATCGGCGATCGAGGCGCCGAGCCAAGGGACGCGATGAACGGCGGTCCAGAGCCCGAGCGTTGCGGCGATGCCGAGCACTGCAACGCCGAGCGCGATGCGACGCCGCCGGGTCGTACCGCGCTTCGAAGGGGGGCTACTCGTTCGCGCCATGGCTATGCTCACGCGCCGAGCTGGGTGGCGACGGCAGTCGTGAGATCGAGACGCCAGATCGTCGCGTGATCGGGAGGGCGACCGCCCGGCGGACCGACCGCGAGATCGACCTCGGTGGGTTTCACCGCGCGAAGGTAAACGCGGTAGCCGACCGCGTCGTAGCCGAGATCGCAAATGATCTGGCCCACCGACGGGTCGGTGGCAGCCACGCCATCCGTCGCACCGCGGAGCAGCGCGTAAAGGACCGCCACCTCCGGGCGCGTGCAAGGGCCGAGCTCGCGCCACGCGTCGTAACCGGAGGCCGCGTCGAGCACCGTGAAGAGCACACCTTGCTTGGCGCGACCCACGCGATAGCCGAAGCTCGGCCGATCGTCCTGCACCGCCGTCGGCGCGAGCGGGCGATACCGCAGCTCGAGGATCCCCAGCGCGGTCGCGAGCTTCGCGGTCGGGGCGCTGAGATTGGTGCCGTCCGGTTCGCGAAATTTGTGAATGCGAACACCGGGCGGCAGGTGGGCCTCGAGCCGTGTCTGCAGCTGGGCGTTCATCGCGAGGCGGCCGGCGAGCATCACACGCATCGTCGCGTACGGCGCCTCCGCCCGCGTGATCTGCTGAAAGCCGCTCACGATCGCCTGGTGGATCGCTTGCGCGCCGGCATCGATGCGCACGCGCAGGTACTCGGCGAGGGCGCTGCGATCGATCAACACCGCCACCTCCGCGACGCTCGTGTCGCGGGCGAAGAGATTGAGCGTGTCGGGCAGAGGCGACGGCCGCGGGCTCTCGAGCAACGAGCGCAGCGTGTCCTTGAAGAGGCGCGTGTTCGCCTGCGCTTCGAGCGAATCGACGATGAGGTCCTCCATGCCAGCGAGCGGCGCCTCACCGGGTCCCGGGGAGAACGGAATGTTTTGGGCTCGCATCGCTGCGGCGCTCATCGCGTACGCGCGGTAGGCGATCTCTCGCAAGAGCGACTCACCGCCAAGTCCGTGCAAGACCAGCGGTTGGGTGTGCTCTACGACGCGGTCGCGGCCGGCGCCGACCTCGTTCGGAGTCCCCGCCCGATAGTAGCCGCACAGCACCGAGGTCTCGGTCGCCCCGGCGTCGATCGCCACGAACGGGATCGGTTCGCCGCGCGGCACGAAGTCGAAGAGCCGAAAGCCGTACGCCGCGAACGACAGCACGTTCGGACCCGCGTCGATGATGCTGAGCGTCTCGAGATCGTCGAACTCGACCATGCCGGCGGGGAGGCTGCGGAAAATGCCGCGGCGCAGCTGATAGAGCACCTGTTGCCGGCGCGCGAGCGGCCACCCGGTGGGCATCCCGACGGCGTAGCGCATGAACAGGCCGCGTTGGCGCGCGTTGGCGTGAAGCCCCAAATAATAGGCAAATAGCTCGAGCGGATCGAAAGGGTCGTCGGGTGAAATGCCCTCGCTATCGAGAGTGGGAACGGCGGGGCGCACGAGGGCGATGGGGTGACCCGGCTCGGCCAGCCCTACGGCCGCGAGCGCGAGCCCAGCCTCGAGACGCGCGCAGTTTTCGCCAAAATCGCACACCGTGGCGCGGGCTCGAAGTGCGCGAGCTGGACCCTCCGGCGAGGCGAGACGCTCGGTCTTCGCATCGTGGCCGACCAGCACGTCCGCCCACTCCGTGAGCGGGAGGATCACGCGCTCTTGCCAGGCATTCATGACGCGCGCGAGGTCGATGAGGGTGAGCTCGCTCGGCGTCTCGAAGTCGGCGGGCAGCGAGGCCGAGGTCGCCGCTCCGATGCGGAGGAACTCGGGCGGCCCGCCCGTGCCGATGGCGACGACCGTGCTCGAGCTGCCGAGATCGATCGCCACCCACGCGTCGCGCACGTCGAGCTTCGGATCGCGACGCACGACCTCGGGGGGGATGATCTCGCGCTCCGAGCGGCCGCTGCGCTGCCGGACGCCGACGACCACGCCGTGACGCAGGATGGCCATCTTCTTCGGTCCCGCGAAGCGTGCCCCCTGCCAAAATCCTTCGCTCGGATCAGTGAGCAGCTCACCGGGCACGACGTCCAGATTTGCGACGATTTTGGGGAAATTGTTGACGATGAGCGAGGGCCCAAGGGTCGCGTCGAAGCGCTCGACCTTGATCGGCGGGCTGTAGTAGTCCTGCGGGCCGTTGCCAAAGATCCGCGGCGTCGAGCTGATGAGCTCGAGGTACGGAAGCGGGCAGTCCTTCTCGACGAGCCGATACTCCTGATACGCGCCCATGGGGGTCGCGACGTTTTCCATCTGGGGCGGCAACCGTGGCGCGAACTCGCCGAGCTCGGTGCCGAAATAGAGGAATTTCGTGGGGACGTCGCCGGTGAACGCCCCGAGCCGC
>SHZB01000014.1 GCA_009692485.1 Myxococcales bacterium | reverse complement strand
CGACCTCTTTGCCCACCGGCGCGGCGAAGAGCTTGGCGGCGTCCGTGCCGATGCGGTTCCGCGTGTCGGGTCCGGAGTCGCGCGCCACGGTGTAAATGAGCGCCCGCGCGGCCTCGGTCTTCGCATAGCTCTCCGCGATGTAGCGCTGGATTTGGCCGAAATCCCCGATCGCGCGACCGAAGGCCCGACGCTCGTTCGCGTACCGAATCATCATGTCCACCGAGCGATCGGCGATCCCGAGGCTCATGGCCGCGAGCGTGAGTCGCTCGAGCTCGAGGTTGCGCATCATGTGCGTGACGCCGCCGCCCTCACTGCCGAGAAGGCATGCAGCCGGCACGCGACAGTCGTCGAACATGACCTCGCCCATCGTGCTCGCGCACATTCCCATCTTGTGCGTCTTCGCTCCCGTCGTGAGACCCGGCATTCCGCGCTCGAGGACGAACGAAGAGATCGCAGCGCGCGGCCCTCCCTCGACCTTCGCGTAGACGAGAAACAGATCCGCGTCCGGCGCGTTGGTGATGAGCGCCTTGCGGCCGTTGAGGACGTAGCCGTCCTTGTCTCGCCGCGCGACCGTGGCCATGCCGAGGACATCGGTGCCGGCGTTTGGCTCGGTCATGCACATGCAGCCGAGCTTCTCGCCGCTCAAGGCGCCCGGCAGATAGCGCGCGCGCTGCTCGTCATTGGCGTTGACCGAGAAATTGTTCACGAACAAAACCGCGTGCGCCAGATACGCGAGCGTGAAGCCCGGATCGCTCTTGCTGAGCTCGTGGTGGATGATGACGCTGGCGACGAAGTCCATGCCCGCGCCGCCGTAGCTGGCGGGCACCGTCGTGCCGAGCAGGCCCATCTCTCCGCACGCCGCGATGAGCTCGCGGTTGAGCTCGCCCCGCGCGTTCTGGGCATCGGCCTGAGGCTCGAGCCGCGTGGCCACGAACTCGCGCACCAGCCGCCGAAGCATCGCGTGCTCTTCGGTCGGATTCTCCAGGATTTCTCGGGCGTTCATGGAAAAAGCGGGGTGGGGCAGGGCTTCGCGTTCATGCGTTGCTTCGTTGCGGTGATGCGTTGCTGCGGTGATGCGTGTGCAGGTCACTCGGCGCTGGAGCAGCAGCGGGCACCGAGCGAGTAGTCGAAGTACCGCCGCGGGTGAACGGTGATCGTGGTCTCGCAGCCCTTCTTCGTCGCGCGCGAGAAGAAGCCGCCGGCGAAGGTGCCGCCTTCGTCGTCGAGCCACTCGTCGAGATTGCCGACCATGTCGTAGACGCCGTCGTCTCCCCAGCGACTCACGCAGCGAAGGAATGAGCCCGTCGGCGTGAGCAACGGTGCGCCACGCTCGTGGACGAGGTGCAGCCGCGGATCGAGGTGACCCGTCGCCGCGTTGCCGTGCAGCACCTGGGCGGGGTGCGCCTCGCGATGAACGTTGCAGGCGCCCGGCTCGAAGGTCGGTCCGTAGGGCATGGCCGTCGGCGTCTCGCCTCGGCACGCGGTCTGCCACTCGTCGAGCGTGCACAGGCGTTTGCCCGCGGCTCCGCATGCCTCGCTCGCCGCGATTTGGCTCAGATACCCGCTCGGAACAACGCCGGGCACGCTGCGAGCTAGTGGGCGTGGACTCTCGGTGAGCGCGCGCAAGAGCGGCGGCAACGGCATCGCCCGCGCATGCAAGTCGCCGGTGTAAAGCCGTCCGAAGGTCCACTCTTCCACGACCAGGCGAGCGAGCGCCGCGGTGGGTGGGTAGTGCGGCGAGAGCGCGGCTCCGGAGTGCGCGTCCTCGAGCGCGGACTCGAAGCGGTCGATGCAATATTGCCCGCGGACCGACACCATGTCGGGGCGGCAAGCTCCATCGGCCGGCCTGTTCGGGACATCACCGGCGTCGCGCGCGGCGGTCGTCTCGGCGCGGCTTGCTGGCACCATCCGGTGCGGCGCGTTGATCGCGTTTGCGTTGTTGATCGCGTTTGCGTTGTTGATCGCGTTTGCGTTGTTGATCGCGTTTGCGTTGTTGATCGCGTTTGCGTTGTTGATCGCGTTTGCGTTGTTGTCCGCTTTCGCGTCATCGATCGCATTCGCGTCATCGATCGCGTTCGCCTGGCTCGTAGCATTCGCCGCTGTGACGGCGTTGGGCTCGCTCGTCGCGCGTGGCTCATTCGCCGTGCTCGGGCGCGCGTTGACGAACTCGGCATGCCGATCGATGCCGTTCGTGCGAACTCCAAACCAGCGGAGCTCGCCCGTCGCCGTCCACGTCGGCTCGGTCACCGCGCACGCGCCCGAAAGCTCGAGCGTCACGAACTCACCGGGTGTGACGGCGGGGATAAAGCGCGGAACGCCGCGCATCGCTCCGCATGGGCCAGCCTCCGTCCCCTCGGGGCGCTCGGCCGCGGTGAGCTCGTTGCCGTCGTCGTCGAGCCAAAGAACCGCGCGCGCGCCGTCACGCCAGAGGATCGCGCCACCGAGTGGTCGCCGCATGGCGTGCGTTCCAGCCAAGCTGAGCTCGACCGAGAGCGCCCGCGACGGTGACACTCGCCCGTGTGCGTCGATCGCGACCGCGACGCTGCGCTTGTCTGCGGTGCGCGCGAGGCCGATGAGCAGCGCGCCGCCCGCGGCACGTTCGACCGCGACGAAGCCTTCGCGCAACATCGCCGGGTAGCTTCCAAGCTCGGTCGATGCGCCGCTCGCGTCGAGCCGCCACACCCGCAAGCGCTCCGTGGCGAGCGCGACCATCATCCCGCGCTCAGCGCCGCCGACGAGCGCCGAGCTGCCGGGGTAGGCATGCGGCGAGAGCGCCGAGCTGCCGGCGTAGGCATGCGGAGAAAGCGCCGAGCTGCCGGGGTCGGCATGCGGCGAGAGCGCGGAGGCTTGAGCCCCATCGGGATAGATGCGCGCGACCTTCCGCCCGGGCCCGATGCCGCCCGGATCGGCGACGATCGCCCAATAGCTCGCGCCGATCCGTACGATGGACTGCGGCTTCGACGCCGCGCTGTTGGTCCCGCTCGCGTGGCGCGTGTGCGACCCATCCGCCGCGACGACGACGAGCCCCTGGTTCGTTCCGGCGATGCCGCTTCCGTCCGGCTCGATCGCGCCCCAGCTCACGTCGCTTCTTGCCGCGCGAAATGGATGCGGCCGATGCTCCACCGCGTAGGTCCTGCGATCGGCGCTCATCAAGGTCCCGTCATGAACGAAGTAGCCGCGCGGCCCCGCCCACGCGATGCGACCGGGCTCGTGCTGCTGCTGTTCGGCACCGAGGCGTGGGTCGAGTTCGAGGAGCGCGCGTGCTGCGACCGGGAGGAGCGAGCCAAGCTGATTTTTGTCGAGGTAGCGGCGCGGCTCGAGCGCGAGTCCTTGCGGTGTCACCGGCACTGCGTGGCCGCTCGGCAGGAGCTGCGCTTGTGCCTCGATGCGCGTGCGATTCGGGCGCTTGGCGTCTGCCGCCGGCACGCTCGCGCGATCCACGAAGAGCGCTCGGTCGACGTGGTCGTCTCGGCCGAAGAGGCGCGGATGCGAGCGGCCCGCGAGCGTTCCGTAGCTTCGATCGCCGGACAGGATCGTTGAAATAGCGCCTGCTTTCAGGGCATTTTCGTCAATGGCCGCGGTCCTAATCTCCGCCCGCGGCACCCACTGTTGCCCGCGTCGCTCGGCCTGAGCGCCCGCGTACCACACGAGTCGCGCGCCCTCTTTGGTCGCGGTCGCAGCGATGACTCCCATGCCAGCCATCGCGCGCACGAACTCGATCCGGGTATCGATCACCGCGCCCGCGCCCGCGCCGCCAGTGTCTCCGTCGAATACGTGGGCATCGATCGCGACCCGCACATCCTCTCGCGGCGGCGGTGCAGCTCCACGGGGCGGCGGTGCGCGCTTCTCGACTGCGCGAGGGGCTGTGTTTTTCTCCACGTTCGCGCCGGGGCGGACCTCGCTCGGCGTCGTGCGGGGCGCGTCGGGTAGCTTTACGGGCGGCGTCACGACCCGCTCGCTGAAGAGTGCGATGCGCCGGCCGCCGAGAGTCGCGAGGGCGGTCGCCGTTCGCTCGACGCAAGTTGCTCCGAGCGCGGACGCGAGCTGCTCGATGCACAGCCTGCCCGCGTGAGAGGTCACGAGCCGCACGCCATCGGCGTCGAGCGCTGCGGCCAATCGGCGCAACCCGAGCTCGCGGATCTCGCTGAGCTGGCCCGTCTCGTCGATGGCGCGCAGGTAGGTCGAGTGCTCGTCCTCCGCGATCAGCAAGGCCGCGCGCTCCGATACGGACGCGATGCGAAACGAGAGCGGCCGCTCTTCCGTCTCGGCGATCGAAGGTCGCTCGATCGCAAATGTGCCGCCGCCCGGTTCGCCCGCGTGCCGTTCCGAGTTGCCGCCGGCCGTCGTCGCCCGGTCGAGGCCAAGCTCGCGCAGCGGCGCGGCAGTCGAGCCCGCGCTGCAGCCAAGGACGAGGAGCGCGAGCGGGTAGGCGAGGCGAGCGAGCGTGAGGTCGGTCATCGGAGCTGCCACGAAGAGCGCGTGCGGAGGCTCGGGTGTTGCGGAGACTCGGCGTGCGGAGGGTGTTGCTGACACTCGGCGTGCGGAGGGTTGGCTCGACGGGGATTCGGTGCGAGCGTAGGCTCTCCTACGGCATGAATATGGGCAAGAACCGCGACACAAGCGATCTCGACCAAGAGCTCGCCGAGCTTGCTGGTCCCGAGGGCACGGGCAGCGAGGGCGCGGGCAGCGCGGGCGCGGGCAGCGAGGGCGCGGGCAGCGAGGGCGCGGGCAGCGAGGGCGCGATGGCCATCCCCGAGCGTTCCCTTGGTGCTGGGCGTGGCGATCGTCCGCGCGGCAGCTTCGGCTTGCTCGCGATGCTGCTCGTCATCGTCGGAGGCATCGTCACGCTGTTCACGCTCGGCTTCAAGGACGCCGCGGTCTACTCCATTCCGGTCGATCGACTGCTCGCGACGGGTGAGACCGCGCGGCGCGTGCGGATCGACGGCGAGCTCGTCCCCGGCACGCTCGTCAAGCGCGACAAACCCTGCGAATACCGGTTCTCGATCCGCGGCGAGACCCGCGTACTCGAGATCCGATTTCCGCAGTGCGTCGTGCCGGACACCTTTCGTGACGTTCCGGAAGGGGGCGTGATGGTGACGGCCGAGGGCAAGCTCACTAGCGACGGCCATTTCGAAGCGACCCTGATTTTGGCTAAATGCTCATCGAAATACGATCCAAAGACCCACGCGATGCAACTCGACGAGAAGTCCGCCACGGCCGCGCCGGGCGAAGTCCCAGCTCGTCGAGTTCCCGCGCCGGAAGCACCGCTCGTCCGCTGAGCGTGTGACCTCGCTCCTCGCGTCGCTCCCCGCTGCGCTCTCCTCGCTTCGCGCGCCCTCGGCGGCTCAGCCCTCGGGAGTGCCGTCCGGCGAGCCCCTGCCTTCGGGTCCGCTGTTGCCGTCGGATGCTGCGTCTCTCGCGGCTGGCGCGTCTCGGAGTTCTGGCGTCGGCGCAGGCGGCGTGGGCGTGGGCGTCGGAGCAGGCGGCGTGGACGGCACGGCGGGTGTCGGTGCGGCTGCCGGCGAGTCGACACGCTCGATGCCGCGCGCGCCTCGCTCCCGCGCCTCGGTGCCAGGCGATGCCGCTCCGTCAGTGGCGTTGAAAGAGTCCGCGGCGTTGTCAGCGTCGGCACCCTTCGGCGCGGCTTTCGGACCGAGCACGCCGCTGGCTCCCTTCGCAGGCGGCGGCGTTTTTTTCTTCTTTCCGGTCAGCTCTCCGGCGGGTTGCACGTCGAGCCGCTCGAGCCGCCCGCTCACATGAAAACGATAGAAATCGTTGTCCGTCTTCGCCTTCTTGAAGGTCCCGCTGGGGTCGAGCTCGAGCGCAGGCTTGTAGTTCTGCCCAGGTTTTCCGAGCAATCCGCGCGTTGCGTCGTCCGTGTCGCGGTAGCCGTCCGCGAACTTGAACTCTAGAAACACGTCGGCCGTCGTGCGCTTCCAGCTCTCTTGCAGTTGCAGCTTCCCTTCACCGGAAAACTCGAAATCGCGACCGTGGGCGCTCAGCTCTTCGATGCTGAGCAGACCCTTCTCGGCCTTTGCGACGACGGCGACGTGACCGAGCTGCGCCGCAGGCAAGGCGACGCCCATCAGCTTCGCCTTGCCGTCGCCGAGGACCACGTCCTCGATGCCAAGCTCGAGCTTGCCGCTCGCCTTGCGAAATTTTCCGTCCTCCGGCGCGAGCGAAAACTTTCCGTGCAAGACGCCCGAGAGCGGCAGTTCCTGGAGCATCGCCGCGAGCGGCTCGATGCGCCCGAGTTGGATCCCCGTGCCCTCGGCTTCGAAATCGCCGCGCGAGCCGTAAGGTGCGGTGCCGACCACCGTGCCGCCGAATGCCTCAACGCGAAAGTCGAGCGTCACGCGGCCGAGCAGCAACGGAAGGATCCGCACGCGCGCCGTCAAGCGATCGATCGTGACCACGCTTGGCGCGGGGGCTCCAGCTGAGGAAGCGCTCACCCCGAGCGACGCGAGCCCGCCCTTGCCCTTCGGCACGCGCGGCGGAACCGTGAGCACCACCTTCGTGAGCTCGAGTCCCGAGAACCAGTACGTGTCGAGCTCTCCGATCTCGAGGGTCATCCCCGGCTCGCCAGGGCCTCGTGCGCGGCCGTCGCGCTGTGCAAACTCTGCCTCGATCCGCGCCGCGAGCTGCTTCGTGGGCAGACACAAATAAAAGAACGCGAGCAGCGCTACGACGTAAAGCGACGGAAACGCGAGCCACCGAACGAGCCGCAAAAGCCTGGCTTTCACAGCGGTTGCTCGCTGGTCTTGTTGGGCTCGGCGCTCTTGCCGGCGGGCTTCTTGGGAGCTTCAGCGCGCGCATCGCCCTTCCCTTCGGTGCCGCCTTTGGCGCCCGCGCCTCGCTTCGTGTCGCTGGCAGGTTTGCCCTCGGCGTCGCCTCTCCGTTCGGCGTCGCCGCTTCCGCCATCATCGCCCTTGCCATCCGCTTCGGCCTTGCCGCTGCGCGCGGGCTCTTTCTTGTCGTACGCGGAGACCGTGAGCACGACGTCGTACTCATCCGGCACGTTGCGGCTCGTGATCTTCAGGCGCGTGATCGAGACCGCGCCCTTCGAGTGCTCGAGCTGCTCGAGCGCATTCACCAGCGGCTTGAGCCCCACCTTGCGAAACTTCACCTGCGTGCTGCGCTCGGTGAAGGTCTTGGCGACGACGTCGGGCTGGTCCGCCGACTCGGGCACGTCGATCCCGTGCGCGCGTGCCGCTCCTTCGATGAAGGCCGCGAGCGCGGGCGCCGGTGTTCCGTAGAGAAGCTCTCGCGCCTCGCGTTCACCGCGGCGCTTGGCGAGCAACTCCGTCGCGCGCTCCATTCTCTGCAGCTGTGCCGAGATGTCCGTATTCGCGTCGCGTGCGCGCGCCACCATGTCAAACACGTAGCCGGGCGTGCCGATCAAAACGAGCCCGCCGAACACCACGGCGAGGATCGTGATGAGCCGCTGCTCACGCGACGAGAGCCGCTCGAAGCGAACGAGCGCGCTCACTCTTCCTCCTGTTTCGGAGCCGGTCTCTGTGCTCTCTGTTTGTCGCCCTTCTTGGCGCTGGGCGAACAGTCGGCCTTGAACTCGAGCGTGTACTTCTGCTTGTCCTGATCTTTAAGCCGCGTGGTCCTCGTCAGGTTCACGTCGCTGAAGCACGCGTGCTCGTCGATCGCGGCCGCGACTTTTTGGGCGTCATCGATCGTGCCGACGACGCCCTTGATGCTCACCGCTCCGCGATTGAAATCGAGCTCGGCGATGTCGTGGACGAGCCCGCTTGGAATGCGCTCTGAAAGGGCGACCACCACGTCGAAGCCGTCGATGTCCGGCATCGGATCATCGAAGTTCCCGGCGATCGCCGCATCGATGAGGTCCAGCGCGCCCTTCGCGTCGCGCGTCGGCTTGCCAAAATGCGTGCGCGTCGCCGCATGGAGCTGCTCTTCCAACGCTGCCCGCTCGGCGCCCAGCGAACGGAGCTCCCCGAACACCGAGAAGCCGAAGCTCACCGCCAGCGCCGCACCGAGGCCAGCCAAAAGAGGCGTCTTTTCGCGCAGAAATTGATAGCTCTGCTGCGCTTCGAGCGTCCCTTGTCGGAGGTTCAAGTCGGCGGGCCGGCGCGAACATCCGAGCGCGAGGCCGATGGCCTTGGCGAAGCGGGGCACGAGCGCGCGGTCATGCGCCGCAACACCGTCGAGCCCAAGCGGCGGCAGGTCGAGCACAGCGACATCGAGCGACTGCCGCAGAAACTCGTCGAGCCCCGGCACGCTACGGCCTGTGCCGACGACCGTCAGCGAGTTCAACGCATCGCCACCCGACGAGCGCCACGCGAGCAGCGTCTGCTTGAGTTCCCGCGCGAGCCGCCCCGCGTCCGCCGGTAGCATGGACGCCCCGCACGACAGCGTGCGCGCGAAACGAGGCTCGCCATGCCGCAGCACGATCAGCTCGGCGGTGTCATCACCGAGATCCAACAGCGCGCGCGGCGTCCCGGTGGCGAACTCGGGCAAAATCAGCGCGAGGTTTGCGAGCGGCAGCGGGCCGAGGCCCACGCGTTCCGGCTCCATTCCTAGTCCCCGCCGCACCAAGTGAATGCGGTCGCGCACCGCCTCGGCGACCGCGACGCCGGCGAAGATCGAGATCTCGTTCGGAGAGTCGACACCGGGCACGGCGCGCAAGCGGCGATGGTCCATGACCGCGTCATCGAGCTCGAAGGGGAGCGTGGCCTCGACCTCGAAGGACAAGACGTTGGCGAGATCTTTCAGCGCCGCCTTCGGGAGCTCTATCCGTCGCATGAAGCATTTGCGCCCGTCCACGCTCGTCGCGCACGCATCTGCCCGGAGCGTCGCGGTCGCAGCTCGCAGTGCATCGGGGACGGTCGCGTGATCGAGAAACCGCTCTTCGCGCAGCGCCAGCAACACGGTCTTGCGGAAGCGCGACTCGAGCAGCGCGACGCGCACCGACGTGCCGCCTAGATCGATGCCGAGCCGCCTAACCATCGCGCCGGCCCCACGGTAGTCGGGCCCTTCGCCCCAGCTCACGAAATTCCGCCGGCCTTGCAGGCGTCATCACTCGACCCTCCAATAGACGAGCTTGCCCCCGGGATCCGCGGCGAGGATCGACACGAGCTCTTCGGGGCTCGGCGCGCGACCTTCATCCGGTTTGGCGTCAGGGCTGGGCCGCTTGCCGTCCGGCTCGACCGGGATCCCCTCTCCCAAGACGGCGGACTTTCGAAAGTCGGCCACTGCGTGGATGCTCGTGCGCGTATCGCCTCCGCGGCCAGGCACGACTCCCACCGCGTAGATGCTGAACATCTTGCTCTCGGTCGTGACGATCTTTTTCATCTCGGCCTCGCTCCTGAATTTAACCGGCTTCACTCCCAGCGTGGCGAGGTGCGGACCGATGAGCCCCTTGCCCTTGAGCGCGGCGATGAAGTCCGCCGCTGAGCTGAACAGCGGCGCCCCCGCCGTCATGCTGCGGACCAGCGTCACCACCGAGAGAAACGCCGAAGCTTGCGCGACGTCCGTACAAAGCTCGGCATCGGGCGCGCCCCCACACACGAGCGCGAGCAGCGTCTGGGCGTTCGCCGAGTTCACGTTGATCTTTCCTTGGCCCCACACCGTCATCACGCGCTTCTTCGGATCGCGCGGGTCCGGATCGACGAAGGTCGCCCAGAAGTCATCGCTGATCCCGCGCACGAGGCGAAGCTCGTCCAGCGAATCGAACGCGGCGTTCTTGCGAAAGTAGGGCAGTCCGATGGTCTGGTAGTAGTTGTCCTCGGCTCCGCTGGCCGGTGCGCTGGCGCTCGGATCGCAGGGCTCGAGGTTCGTGTCCGAGTCCGTCCAGTCGATGATCTCGCGGCAGATCGTCTGCCGGTCCGACAGCTGCTCGTCGAGATCCGTAGCCTCGAACATCGGGTTGTACTGCGCAGGTCCAATGAGCCCGAGCAGCTGTTGTGCGAGCCGCGTGCGCGAGATGATGTCCCCGCGCGCGCCCACGTTCACATTGAGCTTCGAGTCCTCGTCGACGATCACGACCTCGAAGCGTCCTGGGCCCCCGAGTCCAAGCTTCTCACCGGCGGCGGCGTCGATCTTGGTGAGCGCAGAGAAGGACTCGGCGCCGGCCGCGTCGTTGAAGGGGCCAAGTACTTCGGCCACGAACTCCCACACCGGAATTTGCGGCGCTTTGCCCTTCGGATTGAGCATCCGAAAGATCGGCTCGACGGCCTTTCGCACTTTCGGCTCGGTGGCGATGAGCAGGCGCGCGAGGTTGACGGCGCTGCGCGCGTGGTACTCCGCCCGGAGGCGATCACGCTCTCCGATCGCCCCCGCGAACGCCGTGGCGCTTTGCTCCTGAACCTCGGTAAGAAACACCGTCAGGACCACGATCGACAACAGCACCATGATGAGCGCGACGCCCCGCTCACGCCCTCGTCTGCCCTTCGCTCGGGAGGCTTGCGCCATCTTCATCAGGACGGCCTCATGCTTCGATGGACTCGCTGCATCAGTCCGTCCCAAAGGCGATCGGAAAGGTTACCGCGATCGGGACCTTGGTCTCGAACTCGGCCGGGCGGTGATTCTTGCCAGTGTGAAGCTTCAGCGTGATCCGCACCTGGGCCGGGAGCCGCGCGAGCTGCCCGGTCACTTGCGAGCTGTCCCAAGAGTCGACCCACTCGTTCGTGATCGCGTCGAGGTACTGGAGCTCGAACTTCTCGACGTCTTCGACCATCACCTCGACGACGCCACCACGGCGTGGCTCGGCGTCGATGAAGCGCGACACGCGGCGCACGAGATCGAGCGTTCCGTGCTCACCGCGCGCGACGAAATACGACAGCTCCGCTTGGTCGGACTCGTGGCTGTTGGCGGCGAGGCGCACGTGCGAAAACGTGGTGAAATCCAGCCGATCGTGACGCTGATCGCGCCCGAAGAACCCGGTCTCGCGCACGTTTTGAAGCGCGTCGAAGTTCTTGTGTGCAGAGAGAAATGCGCTTGAAATCTCGCGCGTCATTCGCGCCAGCGCCTGCCTGCCTGCCTGGTGGCGGCTCGCGACGCTGGTCATGTTGGTGCGCGCGCGGCTCATCCCCTCGAAGGCCGAGTAGATGAGCACACCCAAGAGCGCGACCACGCTGATGGCGAGCAGCACCTCGATCAACGTGAAGGCTCGCAGTCTCGGGCGCGTCATCGCTTGCCGCCTCCGGTCGTGCTGCTTGAGCTACTGAGCTCGGCCTCGTCCGCCGCAGCGCTGGCGGCAACGGCAGCGACCATGTTCGGACTCGTCACCCACTCTACGACATCGAAAGAGCGCGGGCGTTTACCGTCCTGCCAGTGAACGATCACGGTCACGCGCCGGGTCGCAGCTTCGAACGCGAGCTTGAGATCCGCGTAGACGAGGCCCATCACCATCGAGGCGACGCCACCGACGCCGGCGGCGGCGAGACCATCGGCGCCACCGAGCGCGTCCGTCACGCCCGCGAGTCCAGCGTTCGGATCCAGCCCAGGCGCGCCCTCGCCCGAAGCCGCAAGCTTGGAGAGCGCGCCGAGTTCGTCGGTGCCGAGATCGAGCTCCGCGTCAAGGTCGAGTTTCGCGCTTTCTGGCGGAAATACCGGCTTTTCGATGCGCCATTCGCAGCGGTAGCCAAGCTCTGCTCCGCCCTCGCAGCAGGGCCCGTGCTCGTTCACGTCGAGCTCGCTCATCCCATCCTTCGCGAGCTGTCCCTCGAGCTCCGTCATCTTGCAGCGCGCGAGACCGACCGCGACGCTGAGGCCACGCGCGTGCGATACGGCCGAGACCGCGCTGAACTGCGCCGAGAGAATCGCCGTCAGTCCGAGCCCGAGGATCGCGACCGCGACCAGCACCTCGAGCAGCGTAAATCCGCGCGCGTAGCTCCGCCGCCGTGGCACATCGCCGAGTCCGCTCTCGCGACGGTCTGCGCACGAAGTCACGCCCCGGCCGCGCATCAGCCTTCGTCCCTCGCCTCGGAGGCCTCATCATCGCTGCGCGGTCGCGGCATCTCGGCGGCGCCCTTCTCGACCCGCGGCACTCCCGTCAACGCATGCACGATGACGGTCATGAAACGGTCGTCCCGGTCCTCGCCCTCTTTCAGAACGATGGCCGCGCGCTCTGCTTGTCCGCCCGGCCAAAAATAAAGATAGACCCGCTCAGTCATGATCGGCTCGTCCTCGTGCGCAACCTCGATGCGGTGAAATCGCACACCGCTCGGCAGCTCTCGCGGCCCACGCTTCTCATCTCCGTCGCGCGCGATCTCGAGCAGCTTCGAGCCGAGGCTCGTCACCGGCTGAAATTCCGCCCGCGCCGCCCGCGGACCCTTCACGACCTCGTCCGCCGCGGCCACCGCCTCCTTCTCGAGCTCGGTCGCGCCGCTCGCGCCACCGGTGCGATCGCCATGGCGCAAGAGCATCTTCGCCTCGCTCTCTTCCATCGTGATCGTGCGCGCATCGAAGTCGAACACGAGCCGGGTCACGCGCGAGCTGGTCGCGGCGTGGTTGTACGCGACACGTACAGCCGAAGCCACCAGGGTCGTCCCTTCTCGAAGCCGCGCGCTCTTCAGCATGCCGAGCCCGAGGAAGGCGCCGCCGACGAGCAGCGACGCCAACGCGATCGCGACGAGCACCTCGATCAGCGTCGCCCCTCTGTCGCGCCTCGTCATGAAGTCGTCCGCCGCTCAGCCTTCGGATGCAGCCGCGCTCTTGGTGCCAGCGACGATGTCGTCCGCCGTGCCGTCCTTCTTGTCGGGCCCCGGCGAGCTCACGGTCACGTCATCGTCCTCGCAGCTGATCGTATATTTTCCGCCCCACGGGTCTTTGGTGTCGCCCGCGGCATCGAGCTCTTTCTCCGTGATGAGCGTGTCGACGGTCGGGCAGCCCCCGGTGCTCTTCAGCGCGAGGTATTGCGTCGCCACCTGGCGAATGTTGCGCGCCGAGGTCTTCGCCGTCTTGATCTGCGCTTCGCGATAACGCGGCAACACCAGGAAGCTCACGCCGCCCGCGATGAGCGCCATGATCGCCACGACGATGAGCACCTCGACCAGGGTGACGCCGCGCTCCATGGCTCGCCTTCGCCGGCGCGCCAGCACTCTTGTGAACTCTTGATCCGCTCGTGTCATGTTGCTCTCCAGTTCTTTCTTCGCTCGATGGGCCGGCAGCCAAGGCCGATGAGGGCCGTGATCATTGAACACGTTCGAGCCCGCGCGTGTCGCCGCTCGGTCCCCAGCTCGATAGATCGTAGCTCTCGGGGTTGCGCCGTCCCGGGCACACGAGCGCGAGCGGTCGTTCCCACGCATCGACGGGAGGCACGCGCAGGTAGCCCTCCTCCTTGAGCCGCGCGAGAGAATCGGGGCAACGCCCATCGTGGTCGGCGCGATAGTTGTCAAGCCCTTCGCGCACGACCATGAGCGTCGCACGCGTAGAACGAATACCGGCGCGTTCACGCTCACGATGCGCGAACAGAGCGAGCGTGCCCATCATTCCAAGCGCGGCCATGATCGGGAGCGTGCGTGCCCACGGCAGGCGCCAGCGGTCGTTCTTCTCCCACGGAAACTGAATCCCCTTCTCGTCACGCCGCGATGCCATCAACCGCTCCGGCTCACTCCACGAACTCGCTCATTTGCACGAGCGGAACGAGAATGGAAAGTGCCACGAAGGCGACGAACCCGCCCATCACGACGATGATGATAGGCTCCAGCAGGCTCGTCAGCATCTGCACCCGATTGTCGACCGCGGTGTCATACGCCTCGGCCACGTTCTCGAGCATTTCTTCGAGCTGCCCGCTCTTCTCGCCGATCGCGATCATGTGCGTGACGAGCGGCGGAAAGTGACCGCTCGCTTTCAGCGGTTCCGCGATGCTCTGGCCCTCGCGGATCGAGTTCGTCGCGTTCTCGACCACCTTCTCGAGCGCGGCGTTGCCGAGGACGTTGCGGACGATCCCCATCGCCGGCAGGAGCGCGATTCCGGCGCCGAGCAAGGTCGAAAGCGTCCGCGAGAAGCGCGAGATCGCGACCATCATCACGAGCTTGCCGAAGAGCGGCGTCTTGAGCACGAAGCGGTGCCACGTGAGGCGCCCCTCGACCGTCCGGCGCCAGCGCCGAAACGCGGAGACGGTGAGCCCCAGGACGAGCAACAAGAGCCACCAATAGTCGCTCATGATGCGCGAAACCGCGATCAAGAGCGCCGTGTACCAAGGCAGGGCCTTGTGCATGCTGTCGAAGATGCTCGTTACCTTCGGCACGACGCTCGCCATCAGCACGCTGATCATGACGACCGAGATCAAGATCATCAGCACCGGATAAGCCAGCGCGCTCGAGACCTTGCCGCGCAGCTTCGCCTGGCCCTCGGTGAACTGCGTGAGCCTGCCGAGCACCGCCTCGAGCGTGCCGGAGGACTCGCCCGCACGGACCATGTTCACGTACAGATCGGGGAAAATCAGCGGGTGCTCGCCGAGCGCGTCCGCGAAGCTGCGGCCTTCACGCACCGAGTCGCGCACGGTCGTGAGAGCGCGGCGCAGGCCCGGCTTCTCGACTTGATCGATGAGGGCGCTCAGTGCTTCGAAGAGTGGGATCTGCGCGCGCACGAGGGTCGCGAGCTGCCGCGTCATGATCGCGACGTCGTCCGTGCCGGGCCGGTCGAGCCACTCCCGAAGGTTGAAGGCGCCGCGTGGCTTCGCGATCTGTGCTTGCCGCTCTTCGGCCGCGCTCGTCAAGAGCACGCCGTCCTTGCGGAGCTGAGTGCGCAGCGCCCGCGCGTTGTCGGCGTCACGCTGGCCCTTGACGGATTTACCCGTTCCGACCGCGATACCGGAGTACTCGAAGACCGCCATCCACGTTCACGCCATCGCGGCACTAGCCGTCGATGATGACGTCCTCCTGGGTCGCGGCCAGCACCTCTTCGACGGTGGTCTTTCCATCAAGCACTTTGCGGGCGCCGTCGTCGCGCAGGGTGTCCATTCCGGCCTGCTGCGCGACCCGCTTCAGCGATTGGGCGTCCGCGTTTTCGAGGATGAGTTTGCCGACGGACTCGTCGATCAACAACAGCTCATAGATCCCAAGGCGGCCGACGAAGCCCTTGTGCAGGCAGTCCGCGCAGCCCATCGCGCGATGAAAAATGAGGTCGGCGGGGAGATCTTGGCCAGGGTAGCGGTAGCGCAATCCGTGCGGCAAATAGCGCGAATTGACGTTTCGCCGCGAGCGCCACTCGATGCGCGCGGGGCCCAGTCCAAGTTGCTCGAGCTCGTGCGCCTCCGGGGTGTACGGCACCTTGCAAAGCGGACACAGGACCCGCACGAGGCGCTGCGCCATGACGGCGATGAGGCTCGAACGCACGAGGAAGTTCTCGACCCCCATCTCGACGAGCCGCGTCACCGCCCCGGGGGCATCGTTGGTGTGGATGGTCGACAAGACGAGGTGACCTGTCAACGACGCGTGGATCGCGATCTCCGCGGTCTCTTTGTCGCGGATCTCGCCGACCATGATCACGTCGGGATCTTGTCGCAGAAATGCGCGCAGGGCGTTCGCGAAGGTGAGCCCAATCCCGGGCTTGACGTGCACCTGATGGATCCCGCCGAGCTCGTACTCCACGGGATCTTCGGCCGTGAGGATGTTGCGCGAGGGCTCGTTGATGCGATTGAGGCAGCCGTAGAGCGTCGTCGTCTTGCCGCTTCCGGTTGGACCCGTGACCAGGATGATGCCATCCGGGCGCTGGATCAACTCTGCCATCAGGGCGTACTCGCGCACCGCGAAGCCGAGCTCGCTCAGATCTTTGAGCACCGCCGTCTTGTGCAAGAGGCGCATCACCACGCGCTCGAAGCTGCGGCTGGTCGGGATGGTCGAGACACGCACATCCACGCTTTTTCCGGCGATTTTCAGCGTGATGCGGCCGTCCTGCGGCAGGCGCTTCTCGGCGATGTTGAGCGCCGCCATGATCTTGATGCGGGCGATGATCGCGCTGATGAACTGCTTGGAGGCACGCCGCGCGATGTAAAGCTCGCCGTCGATGCGGTAGCGAACGACGACGTCACGCTCCTCGGGCTCGATGTGAATGTCGCTCGCGCGCTCGCGCACCGCCTGGGAAAAGAGGCTGTTGACCCACGCGATGATCGGCGCCTCGTCGTCCGTGTCGAGGATGTCGACCAGATCGTCCTCTTCGAGCTTGGCGTCGCCCTTCAGGCCCGCGCCGCCGTCTTCTTTTCTCTCCCAGACGCGGTTGATCGCATCGAGCACGGTGTCGCTCGTGCCCACCGTAAGCTCTACGGCTTTGTCGAACACGGTGCGCACGTCATCGAGCGCCGTGAGGTCGAAGGGGTCCGCCGCTACGCAGGTGACGTGGGTGTCGTCCTCCGACAGGACCAAGATTTTGTGGCTCTTCGCGTAGGTGATCGGGATGCGCTCCGCGACGCTGAGCGGAACGGTCGTCACGTCGATCTCCTTCATGAACGCGAGCCCGAGCTCGTCCGCATACGCCTTTGCTATCTGCTCTGCCTCGGCGACTCGGCTCGACAGCAAGACCTCCGGCAGCGTCTGTCCCCGCTCCACCGAGAGTTGCACCAGCTCCTCGCGCCGGTCGAGTGGCAAGACGCCGCGACGAACGAACATCTCGGCGAGAACGTCGTGCGCCGGCGCGGAGGTCATTCGATGCGATAGCGCGGATTGGTGGGGTTACTGCCCGGCACTCGAAACGTAGGGCGCGTGGAGTCAGGGCGGATCTTTGGTCCGGCGGCGGGCGGGGGCGCGCCGGTTGCGGGCGACGCGGCTTGCGGGGCCCCCGGCTTCGGGAGGCGCGCGCCGGTCGTTGCCGCAGCGGCGCCCTTGTTGCCGGTCGCGGCCGTGCTTGGCAAGGCGACGGGCCTCACGGGCTCGTGGGTCTTCGGCGTGTTCGGCATGAGCTCGGCCTCCATACGTTCGCGCTCGTCCAGCTTGAGCTGCGTCTGGCGAATGTGCTCCACGAGCCCGCGCGTGCGGGTGTAGTCCTCGGGCGACTGCCACGCCACCGAGTCGTCGAACACGAAGAAGCGGTCCAAGAACTCTTGCCGCTCTTGCATCTTGTGCTCGAAGATCCGCCGTAAATCGCTTTGATCGCGCACGATGTGCGGCGTGAGGATCAACAGCAGATTGTTCTTCTGCGTCTGGCTCGTGTGCTGCTGAAACAGCATGCCGAGGATGGGGATGTCGCCGAGGATGGGGATCTTGGTGATGTTGTTGATCTGCTGCTCGCGCACGAGCCCACCGATCACCACGGTCTGCGAGTCCCGGACGATGACGGTGGTGTCCGCCGTGCGCTTGTTGATCGGCACTGCGCCAAGCGCGCCCTGAGCCGGCCCGGGGTTCGAGAACTCTTCCGAGATCTCCATGCGCACCTGGTCCGAGTCGTTGATGTGCGGCGTGATGCTCAGCTTGATGCCGACGTCCGCACGCGGCGCCTGAAAGCCGAGCCCGCCTCCTCCGCCAAGGAGGCCAAGGCCCGCGGCCGCTGCGCCCGAGCCCTGTCCGCCGGCGAGGTTTGCGAGCTGGTTGAGGCCCGAGCCGAGGTTGGTTTGGAGCGGGATATTCTGCCCAATCGAGATCTCTGCCGCGATGTTGTCCGTGGCCAGGATGTGAGGCGTGGCGAGCACGTTGGTGTCACCGCTGGTCGCGAGCGCGTGGAGCACGACGCCGAACGCCGGGATCGAAAGGCCCGTCCCCAAGAGCTGGCCCGAGCCCTCGAGATCCGGTCCGCGCACGCCGAACGCGAGCGCCTCGAGGTTGGCCGGAAGGCCCGTGATCGACTGCGATGCGTTCGAGCCGCCGTAAAAGATCGTGTCGCCGCCGCCGCCGATGTCCGTCGCGCCGCCGCCGTGAAAGCTGAGCCCGAGATCGCGGCTGTGATCGACGGTCACGTCCATGATCGTGGCCTCGATGAACACTTGCCGTCGCGGCTTGTCGAGTCGATCGATGACGGCGCGAAGCTGCACGTAGTCACGCAAAGACGACACCGTCACGAGCGAGTTGGTGGCCTCGTCGCAAGTGACCTTCACCTCGCCCTGAAAGTAACCGCCGGCCTCGCCCGACGCGGATGCAGGTGCGCCAGCCGTCGCGGGTTGGGCGCCGCGGCTTGCGTTACGGCCCTTCGCCGCGGCCGGTCGAGTCGTCGCGCCACCACCACCGCCGCCGAGGATCGATCCGAGCGTCTGCGACAGCTCGGCGCACTGCGCGTGTTGCAGCGGGAGCACGTTGATCCCGCCCTCGTTCGAGATCGGAACATCGATCTTGCGGATCAGCTCCAGCAGCCGAAGGTAGTCGCTCTCGGTCGCGACGATGATGAGCTGGTTGTTCCGCTCGTCCGAGAAAATGCGCGCACGCCCCTGGCCGGCATCGAGCAACTCCGACAGCTTCGTCGCGAGGTCGGGCGCGGCGAGGTGATGGACCGGCTGCATCCAGATCTGTTCGCCTGCGCCGCCCGCGTCGATCTCTTCGATCACGCGCAGCATCCGCAAGATGTTCGCGCCCGTGTCCGTGATGATGAGCAGGTTGCTCGGTGCGTAGACGGTGACGTCGCCGTCCTTGCTCTTCAGCTTCGACAGCACGTTCGAGGCCTCGGTGGCATCGATATGCTTGAGGCGATAGAGCCTCGTGACGAAGCGATCGACATCGGGGACGGGCGTCCCAGTGCCGAGGATCGGCGTCGTCTCATTCGTGATGCCCGCCGTCTCGACGAGCTTGAGATAGCGGCCATGCGGGATGACCGTGAGGCCGTTGGATTCGAGCACCGAGAGGAATGCCTCATAGGCCTCGCCGGCGGTCACGGGCTTCGGCGACACGATCGTCGCTTTCATTCCGGGCCGGATTTTGCCGCCGATGATGAAGCGCCGGCCCGTGAAGTTGCTGATGGTCTCGACGAGCTGAAGAAGCTCGACGTCGCTCATGTTGATGTTGACCAGCGCGCCCGGTTTCGGCGGACGAAACTCGATATCCGGAGCCTTCCCAAGCGCACCGAGCCCGGAAGACCCCGCCCCAGAAGACCCCGCCCCCGAAGCACCTGCTCCAGAAGGCCCTGCGCCCGTGCCCTTCGCCACGGACGAGCCGCCGCCTGGCGAGGATGGCCCCGTTTGCATGCCGGGCGGGAGCGGTGGTGAGGTGCCGGGGCTCGCCGAGGTAGCGGGCCCCGCGCCTGTCGACGATGGCCCCGTTTGCATGCCGGCTGGGAGAGGCACCGTCCCAGGCAAAAGTGGCAGAGCGCCGGGTCCTGCAGCTCCGCCGATGCGCGGCAAGGATCGCAGCGGCGTATCGCGGCGCGTCGGCTGCGCGAAGGCGTCTCCGGCGACGCTCAGCGAAGCGGCAGCGACCATCCCGAGCACGAGCCTCGCCGTCAACGCGTGGGCTCGGCCGAGTCGGCGCGGCGCTCGCGGCGGGCGGCACTCTCCGCCGTCGGTAGCGGCATGCGGATCGCGTTCGGTGGAGGTCATCGCTAAAGTCACTCGCCCGTCTCGCTCCCGGGCTTGGCACCGGGGCTTGGAGCGGCGCTGTCGTTAGCACGGAGGCGCCCCGCTTTGGAACCCGGCTTGAGCCGCGAGCCTGAGGGTCTCGGCTTTCCCGGCGCGACCGACCCGTCCTCGGCCGGAGCGTCGAGACCCGGCGGCGTCGCTTTCGGATCGTTCAGCGCCGAGCTCGGAAAAAATCCCTCGACGAGCTCGACCGACAACAAGCTCAGCGCCACGGAAATCACCAGCGTGCCGCCCGCGAACGCCGCCATGGTGAGGAGCGTGCGAGCGAACAGGCCAACGCGCCGGCGGCCCGCGAATTTATCCGAGAGGGTCATTCGGCGGCCGCTACTGGATGTTGAAATCGATGGTCAACGGCGCGCTGTTGCGGTTGACCTTGACCTTGAGCGCGTCGGCCGTGCGGAGCCGCCCGTAGGCCTCGAGCGCCTTCTGCGGATCGCTCATGTCGAAGCCATTGATCGACTCGAGCCGGTCGCCATTCTTCAGCCCGAGCGTATGCAAGAGTGAGCCGGTCCGAACACCGAAGAGCCGCACGCCCAGCACTTTATCTCCCTGTTTGTCGGGCACGATCCTCGCCGAACGCATCAATTCGGCCTGATTTTCGAGGATTTCGTCGACGACGCTGCGCTCTACGTTGAACTCGGTGTCGCTCACCTTGTGGATCTTGGCGGCAAGCTCCGGCGCCAGGGTCGAGCCCTTGGCACCCTTGCGCGGCGCGGCGGGCTCGGTCTCTGGCGGCGTGCGTGCGGCCGGCGCGCCCGTGCTCTTGTCGCCAATCTTCAGCTGGCACTGCTTGCCCGCATCGTCGAGCCAAACGCGATTGTACGAGAACGCGCGCACCGTGTGGCCCGCCACGATGTCTCCGCCGCGCCGGAACACGGTCGTGCCGCCAGACTCTTGAATCGCCGCGAAAGACCACGACGGATCTTCGGACGCCGAGATGAGCGTCACCCGCCCGAAGCTACAGTTGGGTGCGTCCTCCGAGAGCTCTGCGAGCGGCAGTGCCTCCTCGGGTTCGCTTGATTCGGGCCCTGGCTCGGGCTCTTTGGTGCCGTCGAGCGGCCCCGTCTTCGAGTCGAACATGTTGCGCGCAAGGATGGGCAGACCGCTGACCGATTTCGTCGCGACCGGCTCGCTCGGCGCGCTGACACGCACTTCCACAGGCGCGCCTTTGCTCATGGCCGCACCCGCGAGCTTGCCGAGGCCCGAGGCCTGAAACAACGCCGCGAGCGCGATGAGGCCGCCGACGATCGCCGCGTACCAGCGCTTCAGGTGGCCATCGATTCCCATGCGTCCCGTCTTCCCTGCGTCCCGCTTGTTGCGGCTTAGCATCATCGCGCCGCCGCCTCATCGGATGATGCGCGCCGCGCTCACTTCATCTCCGCATGCAGCAACATCGATGCCCGCGCCAAACTTCCAAGGATCTTTCCGCTGTGCGCAGGCGGGCGTATGTCGCTCGCCATGGGAGTCGAACGCACCCGACCGAGCACGACGGCGATCATCCTCGTCGACGTGCAAGAAAAGCTCATCCCAACCTTGCCGCCAGAGGCGCTCGCAGATCTCGTGCGCGCTTCTCGCATCCTCCTCACCGCGGCGCGTGAGCTCTTCGCTCCGGTGTTCGTGACCGAGCAATACTCGCGCGGTCTCGGCCCTACGATACAGCCGCTGCGCGACCTCGTTCACGCGCTCGGGGTCACGCCGATCGAGAAGCTGACCTTCTCCGCCTGCGCCGAGCCGGCCTTCATCGACGCTCTGAAGGCGACGCACGTCGAAGCCGCCGTCGTCATCGGCATCGAGACGCACATCTGCGTCTTTCAGACCGTGCGGGATCTCGTCGGTCGCGGCCTCCGGGTCGATGTGCCGCTCGACGGCGTGGCCTCGCGCCGTGACGACCACAAGCGCGCCGGCCTCGAGCTCTGCCAGCGCGCGGGGGCGGGCGTCACCACGGCCGAGACGATCCTCTTCGACTGGATGGTCCAGTGCGGCACCGACACCTTCCGCACCCTCTCAAAGCTCATCCGTTAGCTCGCCGTTGGCAGCTACTCGATGAGGCACACGGCAGAGCAGCCGTCGCCATTGATCGTGTTGCCGTCGTCGCACGCCTCGGCCGCGCCTGGCGTGCCGTTGCCGCATTCGTCGAGCTCGAGATCGGCGCGGTAAGGGAAGGTCAGCGCGCCGAAAATGCCTCGCTCTACCTTGAGGTAGTGCGTCCCCGGCCCGAGGCCGGTCTTCTCGACCCGCGGGCAGTGTCCGTTGTACTCGTCGTTCGTCGCCAGCAGGGTCTGGGTGGGTCCGTAGATCGTCGCCACCGGATCCATCGTGCCGAACGTGCACGCGCCATTGCCTTGATCGAGCACCTGAAAGACGGCGCTGTAGTTCGCGCCTGGCACCTGGAACGCGATGTAGTCGATGTCCGTCGTGGGATCGATCTTCCCGGTGAACGACGCCTTCGTCATCGCGTCCGCCGTCGCGATCGAGTTGTTGTTGGCGTCCTCGTCCGACTCGAGCTTGCAGAGTTCGTTACAGCCGTCGCCCTTGGTGCTACCGCCGTCGTCGCACTCTTCCACCGGGTCGAGGATGCCGTCTCCGCAGTCGATCGGGCGGCTCTTGGCGTAGAGGTAGTGCTTGCCGGCCATCGATGCGCCGTAGCCCTCGACCACGATGTACACGGTCGCATTATCGGGAACGGCGACGCTGAGGAACTCGAATGGCGGCGTGCCCAGGTCGTCGATGGCTTGCTCGCTGCAGCCGAACTCTGTCTTCAAGTCGTCGCACTTGATGCGAATCGACACGGTCACGTCGACGTCGCTCGAGGACACCTGGATGTCGAGCATGCCGTTGACCTTGGTCGTGAGCTTGTACACGCTGGCTGGCCCGCCGTTCTTCGAGGCGCAGTTCGCCGGCTGCGCCATCGACGGGTGGCCGGTGTTGTCAAACTCGACAAACTCGGTCGGATCCGCGATCACGTTCGGCTGCCCGCAAGGCGTCTTGCACGCCGCGACGCAGCTCGGATCGTCGCAGTCGACGAGCATGTTCGCGTCGTCGTCGATGCCGTTGTAGCAGTCCTCGGGGCCACCGCCGCCGCTGCCCGCACCGCCAGCCCCGGAGCCCGTCTCGCCTCCGGAGCCCGTCGGTCCCGCGTTGCCCCCGCTGTTGGCCGCACCGTCGCCGCCGGCCCCGCCGACCGAGCCGCCGCCCCCTTTGCCCGACGAGGTTGTCATCGTGCCTGTGCCGCCGGCGAGAGCACCCGGTCCGGAATCTTCCGAGCAGGCGAAGAGAGCGACGGCGCCGAACGCACCGAGCCCCCCGAGGACACGAAGTGTGAAGCCCGTCATTCGTTGTCGGCGCATGAGTAGGTGAGATTGTAGTCGTAGACGATCGCGGTCTTGCTCTTGAATTTGTTGGGAAGGATATCGATCTTCAGCTCGAGCCAGTTCTTTCCGATCGCGGCCTTGCCCATCTTGGAGACGATGTCGATCGGGCACGGCGCCGGGCCAGCCATCTTGCAAAGCTGGGTGTCGGTCGGGGTCAGGTGCGCCGTCGCAAGATCGGTATATGTCGAGGCCACCAGCTCCAGCTTGGTCGCGGCCGTGCGGGCCGTGAAGATGGCCTTCGTGGTGCTTGGAGTGCCCGTCTTGTAGGCCAAGAAGCCCCACTGCGGGGTCTTGCCGTCCGGACACGACGCCTCGTACAGCTGCGTGTGCGTCGCCGGCAAGAAGCCGCCCGGACAGCCGAAGGAGATGTCGATCTCCGCCTTGCCATCCGCCTGGACGGCGGTGCAGTTCAGCGGACAGAGGTGGATCTTCTTCGGATCGAAGTTGTTGTCGAAGTACCAACCCTTGCCGCAGTCCAACAAAGAGTTGACCCGCGGGAAGATCGTGGGCGAGCCGCCGCCGCTCGGCAGGTAGCTGACGTCCGCGTCCTCCGGCTCGTACAGCTTCTTCGAGATCGGCAGGTCGAAGTCGCACTTCATCGTGTCGCCCTTGATCTTGCTCATCGCGGCGATGAGCTTCTGCTCGACCTGATTCGCGTTGTCGATGAAGAAGGCCTCGCCTTTACCCGCGGCCGCGATGGCCGTGAGCTGCTCGGTGCTGGCTCCGACGATGCCGATGCCGTAGGTGAGCACGCCCTGGGTGTCGTAGGCGTCCTTGGCCAGCGCCGCGAAGGCCGGCGTGCCGGTCTGGCAGGGCCCTGGATATCCGTCCGTCACGAAGATCACGACCTGCTGCTCGTTCTTGTGGGTGATCGTATAGTCCTTCGCCCACTTCTCTGCGCCTTGGAGCGCGACGTACGCCGGCGTGCCGCCGCTGGGGCTGGTCGAGTCGAACGCCGCGACGAGCTTCTGCTCTTGCGCATCCTTCGGCGCCTGGTCGGCCGTGAGCTTTCCGAAGGGTACGTAGGGGTCCGCACAACCCGCGATGTCGTTGCAGTTGCTGCCATCGGCGCACGATGGGTGCGGCCAGAACTCGAGCCCGATGTTCAGGCCGCCCGAGGCCTTGTCCTTGAAAAACGCCTGGAAAGCCTTCTTCGTGCCGGTCCAGCGCGCACCACCCATGGACCCGGATTTATCGACGGTGATGAACATGTTCACCGGCTTGATCTTCGTCTTGAAGTTGTTCGCGGCGCAGATCGGCGGCCCGCACAGGCCGGGCACGTAGATCCCCCAGTTGTCGCCGTAATAGCACTCGGTCAGCTGACCGGCGCCGGGGGGATTCACCATGATCTCGCGGCCGGCGTTGAGGCCGGGGCAGCTCATCACGCTCACGCACTCACCGGCTTTGATCACCTTGTCGGTGGTGCAGGTCTGCGTGTCGGCGAGGATCCCCGGGTTGGCCTTGCCGAAGCCGCCCGAGCCCTTCGGCACGTGGATGATCTTGATGCCGCTCGGAGCGTCCTTCGTTCCGTGGTTGCAAATCGGCACCGTGTTGTCGCAGGTGAGCCCGACGCTCAGCGCGATGCCGTTGCACTTGTCATCTTTCTGGCCCGGATCCCAGGGCAGGCAATCGCCTTCCCCCTCTGGCGGAGGCGGATCTTTGCAGAACGCGCCGCAGATGTCGTGCACGCCGTCGACGCACTCTTTGTTCCAGTCCGGTACGTAGCACGCGTTCGGATTCTTGGCCTTGTAGGCGTCGACGCAGCCCTGCTTCCAGCTGCCCGGATAGTAGTAGGTCTTGGGCGCGCAGACCCACTCTTGTTTGTAGCAAGTATCCCAGTAGGTGCAGAACAGACCCCACACCTGGCAGGTCTCCCAGACCCAGCAGTACTTCGCTGTCGAGCAGGTCTTCGGAACGTAGACGTTCACCATCTTCCAGCCGCAGGTCCAGACTTGCTTGGAGGTCCACACCTGGCTGCAGATGAGCTGCATGTTACAGACGTTGACCCAGCTGCAAGACTGTTGCTGGGAACAGACTGTCACGTAATTCCACCAGCAGTTTTGGTACGACTTCCACGAACACACCTGGTAGTAATTCCAGTAACAAGTTGTTGAACAGCCCCAGTTCCAGCCCCACTTCCAGCAGCTTTGGTAGCAGACTTGTTGGGCGACCGTGTAACAGGATTGATACCACACCGTCTGGCATTGATACTGCGCTACCACCTTGCAGACCGTGATGGTCTTGCACTGGTACTGCATCACGCAGACGTTCTTCCAAGTGCAGACCGTGGCCCAATACCACTGTGTCGCCCACCAGCATGAGTACTGAGACTGCATTTGCCAGTACGAGCAGTCGTAGTAGGTCCAGCCGCAGAATTTGTATTGGAGACAGGGCTGCGCCTGGTAACAATAACTGGACTTCTGGCAAGCGTAGGCCTTCGTCTGCCAGGCGCACTCGATGACCGTGTTCGAGTAGGGGCAGCAGGTCTTGTCCTTGTTGTCACAAACGAACTTGACGTCCGGGTCGCAGCTCGGATTGAGCGCGTCGCCGGTGAGGCAGGGCGAGTGCGCGCAGCTGCCTTGATAGGCGTACTCGCAGCACTTCGGCTTGGCCTTGCAGATCTCGGTCACGCACCGGCTGCAATCGGGCTTCAGCGCCTTGCCGGTGGTGCACACGTCGTGGGTGCAGCTGCCGCTATTGGGGTCGTAGCAGAAATGGTTGAGCTGACAGTCGCTGCCGATCTGGCAGGGCTCTTTGAAGGCTTTGTCGTAGACGTCGGCGGGGAGGTTATTTTTCTTGCCCTGGTTCCACTCGTAGATGAACTCTTTGCCACCGGCGCCGAGGTCGGGACAGGGGTCCTCGATAAACTCTTTGCAGCCCGGATCGCAGGGGTTCTGCGCGCAGTCCTTCGCGTTGCTGTAGCTCTTCCACTTGTTGCCGTCGCCGGTCGTGACGAGGTCCTCGGCCGTCAAGTCGGGTCCGACCGAGCGGCTGTTCTCGACGATGCCGTCCTCGCACTCGCCCCAGATGCCGCTCGCGCACGCCTGAACGCCGACGTAGCAAGTCAGGACGTTGTTGTGGCGGCCGAGCGTGAGGTGGCAGGTCTGCTCTTCGCCGTCGGTGCATGGGCCGCCGCGTGACTGCGGGAGGTTCTCTGGGTCCGTCGCGCCATCGCCAGCGAGGCCGCTGGGGTCGCGGTCGTCATCCTCGACGGCGCAGGCCGCAAGCACGGTGCCTATCGCTAGGGTCGCGAGTACGCTGCGAAAAAACCATCGCAAGCTATAAGTACGCGCGCGCATTGGGCGTCCTGCCATGTGAGCCTCCGCTACGTCAGTCGAACTCGGTCAGCCGCGACCCGGGAAGATTTCCTCGGGTTACACGCTGCCCTAGAGGGCAACGCCCAAGCAAGCCACATGCCTCGCTTGTCCGCGGGAATATTCACGAAAAGACCCTTGTTGGTGGCGGTCTGCGCGAATTGTTTGCGCCGCCACGCAGGTGTTGCATAGGGGTGCATCGCGGCCATTGGGAGTTTTCCGCGCGCAAGGTAGGATGAGCCACGACAACGTGCCACGCAGCGATCTCGTCGCGCTCGACAAGCGTCACGTGTGGCACCCCTACACGTCGATGGGGCGTTACCGCGACCAGACCGATCCGCTCGTCGTGGTGCGGGCGGCCGGGTCGCGGCTCTGGGACGCGGACGGCAAGAGCTACCTCGACGGCAACTCGAGCTGGTGGGTCGCCGTCCTCGGGCACGGCCATCCGCGGCTGGTGTCTGCGCTCACCGAGCAGGCCCGCTCCCTCGCGCACGTCTCCTTGGCGGGCACGACGCACGAGCCGGCGGTGAGGCTCGCCGAAGAGCTGGTCCGCGTGGCCCCGGCAGGGCTCGAGCATGTCTTCTACAGCGACGACGGCTCGACCGCGGTGGAGGCGGCGCTGAAGATGGCGCTCGGGGTATGGCGCAACGAGGGGCAGCCCGAGCGTCGCCGGATCGTGGCCCTCGAAGGTGCGTTTCACGGCGACACGCTCGGTGCGGCGTCCCTCGGTGGGCTGGAGGTGTTTCATCGCGGCTGGTCTGGCGGCGTCGTCGAGTGCGTACACGCGCCAGTTCCCGACGGAGAGGTCCATGGCGGAGTTCGCGGCGAGGATGAAAGGGACGGTCGGAGCGACGCTCGGAGCGAGGGGTATCGCCGTGCGTTCGACGCCATGCACGAGCTCGTGGACGCGGGCGCGGCGTCGATCGCGGCGGTGATCGTCGAGCCGCTTCTTCAGGGCGCGGCCGGGATGCGAACGTATCCGGCGCGTTACTTGACGGAACTGGCGGCGCACTGCCGAGCGCACGGCATCCTCGTCATCGCGGACGAGGTCTTCACCGGCTACGGTCGCACCGGCACGATGTGGGCGTGTGAGCAGGCGCAGCTCACGCCCGACATCCTCTGCCTCGCCAAAGGGCTGTCCGGCGGCATGCTCCCGATGGCGGCGACGCTCGCCAACGAGCGGGTGTTCGGGGCCTTCCTCGGCGAGCCGGAGCGGGCGTTCTGGCACGGACACTCGTTCACCGGAAATCCGCTTGGTGCGCGCGTCGCCCGCGAGGTGCTCGCCATCTATCGCGATGAGCGCATCGTCGAGCAGGCGCAGCCGAAGATGCGGCGAATTCGCCAGGCGTTCAAGGCGATGGGAGCGATCCCCGGAGTGCTGCGCTGGCGTGCGCTCGGCATGATGGGGTGCGTCGAGCTCGCCTCCGCGGGCGGATATCTCGGGCGCGGCGGCTGGCGCGTGTACGACGAAGCGCGGGCCCGCGGTGCCTATCTGCGGCCACTCGGTGACACCGTCTACGTCGCGCCGCCGCTCAACATCGCCGACGACGAGCTCGACGAGCTCCTGGCGATCGTGGCGGCTAGCCTGCGCGCCGCGCTATGAACTGAGCGGAGTCAGCGCCGTGCGAGACTGGCAATGAGCGGGCGCTGCGGCGGCGTGCGAGACTGGCAATGAGCGGGCGCTGCGGCGGCGTGCGAGACTGGCAATGAGCGGGCGCTGAGACGGCACGGAGACGGCGTGCGAGACTGGCAACGAGCGGGCGCTGAGACGGCACGGAGGCGGCGTGCGAGACTGGCAATGAGCGGGCGCTGCGGCGGCGTGCGAGACTGGCAATGAGCGGGCACGGAGGCGGCACGGAGGCGGCACGGAGGCGGCACGGAGGCGGCGCGCGAGACTGGCAATGAGCGGGCCATGTGGGGGAGCTGCACGCTCACTTTCCGGCGCTCGTCTCCTTGCACTTGGCGGGCGGGCGCGGCTCGTCGCCTTTGGGGCGGTAACCTGGTTTTCGCCAGCTGATCAGGCACACGGTCTTGTGGTTTGCGGGCGTGAGCGAACCGGGTGGTGGGCAATCGTCCTCTAGCCAGTAGACGTCGAAGGCGACGAGCTGATCGGCGGGGTTTCCGGTGCGTAAGTGCCAATGGGCCAGGTATTCTGTCAGGGGCTTGTGGTAGGCGCGATTGCGGTCGAGGCGAATGCGGTTGAAATAGTCTTGCTCGATTTGGCCTAGTCCGAGTCCGCGCGCGTCCGCGAGGTTCAAGTCTGGCGCGGCGCCGGTGAAGGGATCGACGCGGCGTCCGTCGATGGTGAACCCGTCGATGGCCACGATGCCGTCCTGACGCACGGGATTCGGCGAGAACATGCCCCATCCTTGAAAGAGGCGCGGGTAGCCGAGAATCGCGCGAACGAACTTTGGCTGCTTGTGGTGCAAGACCTTGGGGATCGATTTGTTCTCGTTGATGAGCTGGCTGAGCGAAGAGAGCAGCAAGCCGCCGAGGACGACCTCACGGCCACGGCCGAGCCACGTCATGGCGGTCTCGGTGACGCGCGAGCGGGACGGTGCCGGCGAGGGCAGAGTGACCAGCGTGGGCAGCGTGGGCAGAGTGGCGAGCGTGGGCAGAGTGGGCAGTGTGGCCTTGGGGATGGCGAGCCCAAAGAAACGCTCGCACGCGGCGCGATGGCGCCCGAGGACGCGGAGCAGCGCGGCGATGGGGATGAACATCAAGGCTGGAAGGGCTCGCGTAAAGATTGCGCCGCCCGGCAGCGCGCGCACGATAGCCCTGATGGCGGTGCGACCCACGAGCGGCTCGGCGGCCTGTGCGTCGTCGCTCATTACGCGCGCGGCGAGCAAGTCGTCAGTCCCGATGAGCGGCGCGAAACGGAGCGAGCCGGTGGTGTCGAGGCGGCGCAGCACGCGTCCGATAGCGAGCGCCAGACCGCTCGTTTCGAGCAAGAAGACGAGGGTCACGGGCGTGCGCGCGCGATGGCGACGGGCGAGGGCCTCCCAGTGCTCGCGCGTGATGAGGAGCGTGGACCAGCCGATGAGAAACCAGCTGAATGGGCCGAGGCGCATCATCACGCCGAAGCCCCCGTGCAAGAGGAGCATGAGCGCCATCGCGACGGGTCGCGCGAAGAGGCGACGACGCGGCCACACTATCGTCACGAGGATGAGCGCCTCGGTGACGAGGACCAGCCAAGTGGCCAATTGGGTAGCAGGGTAGGGCAGCGTCTCGCGTAGAAATACCGCGAGCCCGGTCACCATGCGATCGAGGTGTAGGACGTAATGGGCAGTCGCGCCGATGCGCCAGGTGTCGCCGTATTTGTTGACGATGTTCAGCGTGTAGATGACGACGAGATTGGCAATGAGCGCGAAGGCCGCAAGCGACACGCGCGGCTCGGTCAGCCATGGGAACGACAGCGGCGGGTCAAGCTCGGCGATGCTTGTTTCGCGTCGCTCGCGCCACGAGCGCATGAGGCTGTCGACGCTGAAGCGCTGCCCCGTGGGTAGAAAGCAGAGCCAGAAAATCAGGAGATTGACGACGACGTAGCCGCCGTTTTCTACCATCACGAGGCGATTGTCGAGGCTCGCGACCCAGACGGAAGAGAGCACCGCGAAGAGTCGAGCGCGATAGCCAATGGCAAATAGCAAATGGCAAGCGAGCGCGAGCGCGAAGGCGATATGCACCTCCGGGAGCGATGAGAACGCATGAAAGAGGGAAAAGTTGAAGTCACCACTTGGCCGAAAGAGGTGAAAGTGGTTCGTGAGGACGCCCTCGTTCGAATAGTAGAGGCGCGCCACCGACCAATGCCGAATGCAGTTCGCCGCCAGGAGCAAGCCGGCCACGATGCGCGCGAGCCCGAGCGTGCGCGGATCGGCGACGCCGTAGAGGTCGCGCAGTGAGCGGGCGACCTTGCGAGCTCGGGCCGCGATGGCGAGGGCGGCCATCGTTCGCTACCGGAGCTGGCGCAAATCAGGCTTGAGACGAGGTCGGACGCGGCTCGGATCGTCGAGTGGCGTCGTCGTTCGCAGCGCGCTTCCGTCGAGAATGTCGCTGCGCGTGACTTCTCCGGTGCGCGCTTGTCCGGGAGCGGGGATGGGCGCTCCCAACCACCAGGCCTTGATGCGCGAGATGTTCGGCACGGGTTTGCCCGAATCGGAGGGCACGCCACCGCGCATGAGGTAACGGCGCAGCTCTGGACGATAGGCAGAGTGCTCGTCGTTTCGCACGCTGGCGGCGTAGGTGGACCACAGCGTGCCGAGGCGATGCTGGGCCGGATCGCGGAGGTCGAGATCGGGGGCCTTGCCGCTCAAAACGTCGTAGATCGTTCCGTCCCTGGTCTCGGCTTCGACGACGAGGGCCTCGTTCACGCGCGGTGGCTCGGGAGCGAAGAGGCCCCACGGCGCGGTGAAGCGTGCCCAGCGCGCGGCCGAGGCGAGGACGGCTTTGTCGCGGAGATGCAAGGGCGCCGTGACGGGGTTCATCGACTCGGAGGGAGCGAGCAGCACGAGAAAGAGAAAGAAGACGATGCCCGACTCGAGCGCGAGGACGATGCTGCGAGCGAGGCGTGTCGCCGGTGGCGTGGGCGCGCGGTCGGGCACATCGGCGACGGAGCGTGCCGCGAGGCCGCAGCTTCCGAGGCCACAGGCTTCGCTGATGCGCATGCGATTGGACGCGACGCGATAGTACGCGGCACGCACGACGGAGCGCACGAGCGGCAGAGCGATGACGATGCCGAGCGGCGTCGTGAGCGGCAACGAGCGAAACACCTGCGCGAGGGCGCCGGCGTCGGTGTGGGCGCGGCCGGCCGGATCGAGGACGATCATCGTGATCTCGGTCGCGGCGCGATCGACCCCGGCGGGAAGCTCTTCGAGCGAGCTTGGGACGAATGTGACGTTGTGGCGGCAATCGAGGCGCTTGAGCAAGCGCGCGAGCCAGAGGCACATCCCGCAGTCATCGTCGTAGAGGAGACGGATGGGTCGGGTGCGGCGGCAGGCGCGGTCCCAAGCTTCGCTGGGGATGAGCGCCGCGGAGCCAGCGAGCAAGCATGGTCCGAGCGCGCCGAGATCAAACAAGAGGGTGAGCGTGAGGCCGATGAAGGCGAGGCACGCGATCGCGATGGCGCGCGCATAGAGCCGAACTACCGGCATGAGGACGAGCGGAAGGACGGCGAGCTCCGCGACGCGAAAGATCGTGGTCCACGGGCGGAGAACGGAGTTGCGTTCGCGCAGCCAGACGCCGATTGCGCTCGTCCAGCGGTCCGTGTGGAGCGCGTAATAGAGGGCGTCGCCGCTCTGCCAGGTCGCGCCGTTTTGAAGCAGCGCCGCCGACAAGGGAACCAGGCCGATCGTGATGACGAGCGTGAGGGCAGCGAGCGAGGGGCGAAGCGAAACTAGCGCCGGGAGCGTGCGGTCATTGAGATCTTCGGCCGTCCGTTCGTCGCGGGCGCCGAGAGAAGCGGCGAGGCTGTCGATCGAGAAGCGCGCCCCGAGCGGCAGGAAAATACTGGGCGCGAGCAGGGCTATCGTGATGGAGCTGCCGATGTCACCCGTGAGCGAGTTGCGTCCCTCGAGCGCGACGAACAAGACCGCGCTCACGACCGCGAACACGCGCGTGTGCCACCCGATGAAGAAGCATGCGTACGCGAGACCGGTGAGGATGAAGGCCGTCGTCGCCTCGTCGGCGCTCGAGAACGCGTGGTAGATGCTCCAGATTTCGCCGACCTCGCGAAGCTGAAAGAGGTGATGGTGATTCGGCAGTACGCCGTCGTTCGAATAGAAGGCGACGAGCCACCGCCAGCGCGCGAACAGATCGACGAGCAGCGTCGCGCCGAGGCCGATGCGGTAAAGGCCGAGTGAGCGCGCGTCGATGCGCAGGAAGTGATCGCGAAGCTTCGTGAGCACAGGATCTCTCGTGAGGCGTAAGGCGCGTGAGGCGTGAGGCGCGTGAGGCGTGAGGCGCGTGAGTCGTGAGGCGCGTGAGTCGTCAGTCCTCGACGCGAAAGCGGTAGTCGGCGGCGTGGGCGAGGCTTGGCACCAGCTCGCTCTTGAGGAGGATCGTGCGAACCGCCCAAAGATCCCCGAAAACGCGGTAATTCAGCGCGGTCGCGTCGAGATAGTCGACCCCGCCCGAGCCGCCGGTGCCGGGGCGGCGGCCGATCACACGTTCGACCATGCGCGCGTGCCGCTGCCGCCAAATGATCATCGACTGCTCGAGCGCGAGAGTCGCTTCAACCACCTCACGCGGCCATGCGAGGCGAGGCAGCTCGCGATGGCTCTCGATGAACACGAGCGCGGCGCGGGAGTGGCGACGTGCCTGTCGTTCGCGCGGCTCGAGCTCTCGGAGATCGTCGCAATGGAGGAAGGCGCGCGCCTTGTCGATGTCCTTCTGGTAGCGCTCTTCGAGCACCGCCAGGTCCATCGTCGGATGCGCTTGGGCGCGACTGACCGCGAGGAGCGCATGCGCTTGCTTCTCGTGCGCCGCGAGGAAGCGCGCCACGTAATCCTCGACGTGGCCGGGCTCGGACGAGCCGTCGATCGGGGTGCGCGCGAGCCACCCATCGAGCGCGTCACGGAGGCTCGGGCCCGATGCGAGCTGTCCCTCGACGCGCGCGAGCGCCGGAGATCCCCCGCCCGTTGGCGTGCGCAACGCGTCCTTGTAGCCACGCTCGCCAGCGCACGTGATGCGCTTGGTGTCGTCGAGCCCGAGGAGGATTTCGATCTGGCGAAGCTGCGCGGACTGAAACCCGCTGGCGCCCACGAGCTGATCGCGAAACGCGAGGTAGTCGCGCGTCGTGAGCGTCTCGACGACGCGCCAGTGGTCGGTGGCGACCTCGAAGATCGTGGCCGCGCGGCGCAAGGAGCGGACGGCGGCGGCGAGCGCGTCGTCCGGCACCGGGTTCATGCGAAAGAGCGAGCGCACGCTCTCGAGCTCACGAAGGATGAGCTTGAACCACAGCTCGGCGACCTGGTGCGAGACGATGAAGAGCACTTCGTCGTTGCCCGGCTCTGAGGCGCTCGGTTTTTCGGCCGAGCCACCGCTCGCGACCGCGTCCGTGCTGGTAGTCGCAGCTACGCTCTCGGCGCCGGTGGCGGGCATGCTCTCGGCGCCGGTGGCGGGCACGCGCGAGCGCGGGTGGAGCCCGGTCTGAAGGCACAAGAGCTCTTCGACCTTGATGTAGTCCCAATAGGTCACTGGCCGGGCATTCACGGCGGGCACTCTAGTACACCGAATCCATCAGAACGACGGGCATTCCGATGGGCATTCCGATGTGCCCGAATCCATCGAAACCGCGGGTCATGCGATGTCCCGAATGGCGTGATGGCATCGCAATACCCTCGATTTCGAACGGTGTTGACTCGGCTGCTCGCATGACAAGGTGCTCGATTCGAGTGAATCGAGACAGTGGTAGCCGAGCTTCGAAGAGAACGCCGTGACGCGAGTCAAGCGCGCACGCCGTCAGTGGAGCCGGGCGTAGTGCGTGAAGAGAAACAACATGAGCGCCACGCCCAGCGCGAGGAGGTAAACGGCGAGCCGGCTTGGCTCGATGCGTTGCCGAAGATCGCGCGCTGCGGCGGCGAGCTCGGGGCTCGCGGCTCGGCTTGCGTAGAGCGGCGCTTCGTGGCGCACCCGCGCGAAATTGCCTTGAGCGAAGGCGTCGATGAGCTGATCGAGTTCCGGATCGCGCGGATAGCGGCGCGCGAAGGGTGGCCAGTCGGCATGGGGTGCGGGCCCGGTCGGTGTTTCGCCCGTGCCGCCTGGAGCGTCGTTCAGCGGGGGTGCGGGCCCGGTCGGTGTTTCGCCCGTGCCGCCTGGAGCGTCGTCGTCGCGACTCGTTGGCGCTGGGGCCTCGGCGTCGCTTGGCATCACGCCGCTTGCTCGTCCTCAGCCTCGGCGGGAGCGGCGCGCTCGGTCGAGATCCCGATTTCTTCCCGAAATTGCGCGTTTTTCTCGATCCGCGCGGCAGTCGCATCGGAGTCCGCGCGAAAGATGTGGATGGCGTCGTAAGGGCAATCGAGCTCGCAGAGCGTGCAGCCGACACACTTCTTGGTGATGACCTCGGCGATCTCGAAGTGGTGACCGTCCATCAGCTTGACCATCTGCAATGCGTCGAATGGGCAGGCCCAGACGCACCACTCACAGCCGACGCAGGACTGAAGATCGACGTACGCGAGCGGCCGCTGAACGGACTTCAGGTTGTCGCAGAGGTTGCCGAGGTGGTCGAAGATCGCCTCGTCCGGGCACACGACACCGCACGCGCCACAGTCGATGCACAGCTCCGGATCGATGACGTGCAGGAGCTTGCGCTCGCCGGTGATGGCGTTGGTCGGGCAGCGACGTATGCACGCCGTGCAGCCGGTGCAGTTCTCGGTGATGATGAACGCCATGGATGGCTGACAGTGTACCGGCGCGAGTGGCGTGTCCAGCGATCCACGCGCAATCTGTTACAGACGCCCTGTTATCGACGCACTTCGCTACCGAGTTGCCGACGCACGTCGCTACCGAGTTGCCGACGCACGTCGCTACCGAGTCACCGACGCACGTCGCTACCGAGTCACCGACGCACTTCGCTACCGAGTCATCGACGCACTTCGCTACCGAGTCATCGACGCACTTCGCTACCGAGTCACCGACGCACTTCGCTAGAGATCGTCTTTGATAGCGCCGACACGGCCCCTCGCGACGGTAGCAGTCGGTTTCGCGGTTGGCGTCACCGTGGGCGTCGCCGTCGGTATCGGCCTTTCACGGCTGCGATCCGGGTACCCCCCAATCGGCCGAGCGATCGGCGCGACTGTGGCGCTCGCAGAGCTGGGCGGGCTTGGAATTTCTGGTGCCACCGGTACGGTCAGCGGCTCGGCCGGACGGACCTCAGCCGATGCCGTTGCGCTCGCGGCAACGCCGGAACCGGAAGCCGTCGTAGTGGAGCTTGCGGCGAGCGTCGGCCCACTGGCTGCGCCACTCGGCACGCCCTCGCGGGACGCTGCGACGCCATCCGGTTGGGCGAGGAGAAATCCGCCTAGTCCGCCGACGGCCACAGTCGCCACGACGACGATGGCGAGCGCAAGCTTTTTGCCCGCGCCCGTGCTGGGCGGGTGCGTCATCGAGAGTGCGGCTTGGGACATGCCGAGCGTGCCGGGCGTCGATGCCCCGTCGGTCATGATCCGCGGCGACCCCATGGCGAACGGCACGTTTTGCAGCGCATTGGTCGAGGACGGTGTGACGTGACCGGCGGCGGCGGAGGCGGCTGCGGCGGCTGAGTACGCGCCGGAGGCGGCGGCTGACGGACCGCCGTAGGCAGCGTACGAGGCAGCCGGCGCCTGCACCCCGGCCCCCGTTGCGTGCGCGAACGCTGCTAGCGCCAGCTGAAATTCTCGCGCGTCTTGGAAGCGCTCGAGCGGGTCGCGGTGCATCGCCTTGGCGACGATGTCTGCGAAAGCCGGATCGATCGTCGGCACGATCTCCGTGAGCGGCGCGGGTGACTCGAGCACGATCTTGAAGAGCAGCTCGTTGAAGGAGCCGGCCGTGAAGGGGACGCGACCGCTCGCCATTTGATAGAGCACCACCCCGATCGAATAGAGGTCGCTACGCGGATCGACTTTGTCGCCCTTGGCTTGCTCGGGGGACATGTAATACGGCGTGCCCACCACCGCGCCGGTGCGCGTCATGCTCATCTCGGTGTCGAGCGACGAGAACTTCGAGACGCCGAAATCCAAGATCTTCACGAAGTCCGTGCGGCCCGCGCTCTTCGCCAAGATGTAGATGTTGTCGGGCTTGAGATCACGGTGGACGATCCCGGCGTCGTGCGCGGCGGCGAGACCCTCGAGGATCTGAATGGCGAGCGGGGCGCACTGGGCCGCGGTGAGCTGGACGTTGCGCTTGATGCGGTGGGTGAGGTCCTCGCCGTCGAGGTATTCCATCACCATGTATCGTTCCCCGGACGGCAGGTTGCCGAGATCGAGGACCTCGACGATGTGCTCGGAGCCGATGCGGCCTGCAGCCTGCGCCTCGCGCTCGAAGCGCTGCACGACGTCCGCCTTCGCGCTCACCGCCTCGTGCAAAATCTTGATGGCGACGCGCCGCTTGATGCGCGTATTTTCGCCTTCGTAGACCATGCCCATTCCGCCTTCGCCGATGGGCCGCACGATGCGGTACTTGCCATCGATGATTTCGCCGGGCACGAGAGCCATAGTCCGAGCAGCTTATGCCGGGCACGGCTCCGGAGTCCATTGAACTGACGGAAGCTCCGAGCAAAACCCTGCTTCCGCTCAGAGTTCGCTGGAAATTCTGCGCCCAGCCGTCGGAGGCCCCGCCGTCGGAGGACGGGCAGCCGGAGGTCCAGCAGCCGGAGCTACGGTGGCCGGCGGGGCCGAATCTGGAGCCTTCGTAGCGAGCGGCGGCGTGGAGGCGGTCGATTTGCCGTGGTCTCCCGCGCGTGCTTTGCGCCCACGGGCCGCTGCGGGCGTAGCGTTTTGTGCACGGTCACGAGCCGCGGGCTCGGGCGTCGCGCTGTCCGTTGGCGGCGATGCGGCAGTGGCCCCCGTCGTGGCGCTCGTGGCCACAGCTTTGGGGCCATCGGTAGAGGCATGGGGAGAGGCACCAAGGGAGGCCTCGGTAGCCTCCGCATTCGCACCTGCCTCCAGCTGCGCATCGCGCCCGAGGCCCGACATCCACGCGACCGCTCCGCCGAGCAGAACAGCCGCGGCGGCGAAGAGCGCGCCCCGCCATTTCCACGACCTCCCGCTGATGGGCAGAACTCGGAGTTCTTCGTCGTACTCGCGCTGCGCGGCTGGAGCGCGGGCTG
>SHZB01000217.1 GCA_009692485.1 Myxococcales bacterium | reverse complement strand
GGTGCGGCAGCGAGGGTCGTGGCTTCGGCGTGTCGGCGCAGGACCAGCTCGCACGCGGGCAGGGCAGTGGCGGTCGCGTCCGGCGTCGAGCGTCGGGGGACGCACGCGGAAGCGCTGGCGGTCGTGGCCTCACACTGCGCGACGACGATACTTCCATCGGCACGGCTGGCCGCTCCGTGCGCTCCGGCCCGGCTCACGACTTCACGCACGAGACCGGTCTCGAGGTTGATCGCGCGGAGGGTGGCGCAGCCCGGCCCGCTCACGAAATACACGGTTTTTCCGGTCGAATCCCACGCGCTGCGGCCGCTCGCGCCATCGAAGGTGAGCTGCCGCAGCTCCGCGAGGCGAGTCTCGCGGGCCTCGCGCAGGGCCGTCTTGCCGGCGCCGATTCGGTACGGCATCCACGATGGCCGCGCGGTCGTCTCCGCGGTCGGCAGGAGCCCAAGCGGCTCGCGACTCGGTGCCGCGCTGCACGCTGCGAACAAAACCACCAAGGCGAACGGCGTGCACCGCGGGACGAGCATCGCCCGCGAAGCTACGAAGGTTGTCGCCGCGAGCGCTACAAAAAACACGAGGGCCGCTCCTAAGTGGAACGACCCTCGCGTTGTGACGATGCGCCCGTTGCCGAAGCGCGGGTCACTGGCCGTGATCAGAAGTCGTGGCCGTGGCCGCCGTGGCCGCCGTAGCCGCCGCCCGCCGCGGCCTTGTCGTCTTTCGGAAGCTCGGCCACCATCGCCTCGGTGGTGAGCATGAGGCCCGCGACGCTCGCCGCGTTCTGCAGCGCAGTGCGGACGACCTTCACCGGGTCGATGACGCCCATGGCGATGAGCGCGCCGTAGGTATTCGTCGCGGCGTTGTAGCCGAAGTCGCCCTCGCCTTCGCGCACGCGCTGGACCACGATCGAGGGCTCTTCGCCCGCGTTGGCCGAGATCTGACGAAGCGGCTCCTCGAGCGCGCGGCGCACGATGTTCGCACCGACGCGCTGCTCGTCGTTGAGCTTGAGGCCGTCGATCGCGGTCTGAGCGCGGAGAAGCGGCACGCCGCCGCCTGCCACGATCCCCTCTTCGACCGCCGCGCGAGTCGCATGAAGAGCGTCCTCCACGCGGGCCTTCTTCTCCTTCATCTCGGTCTCGGTGGCCGCACCGACCTTGACCACGGCGACGCCGCCCACGAGCTTCGCGAGACGCTCCTGGAGCTTCTCACGATCGTAGTCGCTGGTCGTGTTCTCGATCTGGGCGCGGATCTCGCCTTGGCGAGCCATGATCTTCTCTTTGACGCCGCCACCGTCCACGATCGTGGTGGTGTCCTTGTCGAGGATGACGGTCTTGGCCGCGCCGAGATCGCTGAGGGTCACGTTCTCGAGCTTGAGGCCGAGCTCCTCCGAGATCACCTGGCCGCCGGTGAGGACGGCGATGTCCTTGAGCATCTCCTTGCGGCGATCGCCGAAGCCCGGCGCCTTGACGGCGCAGCAGCTGAGCGTGCCACGGAGTTTGTTGACGACGAGTGTCGCGAGGGCCTCGCCTTCGACGTCCTCCGAGATGATGAGCAGGTTCTTCTGCTGCTTCGCGATCGCCTCGAGGACCGGGAGCAGATCCTTCATGTTCGAGACCTTCTTCTCGCTGATGAGGATGAGCGCGTCCTTCAGCTCGCACTTCATGTTCTCGGGATCGGTGACGAAGTACGGCGAGAGGTAGCCGCGGTCGAACTGCATGCCCTCGACCACGTCGAGCTGCGTATCCGCGCTCTTGTTCTCTTCGACGGTGATGACGCCTTCTTTGCCGACCTTCTCCATGGCCTCGGCCAAGAGCTTGCCGATCTCTTCGTCGCCGTTCGCGCTGATCGTGCCGATCTGGGCGATCTCGGCGGCGTTCTTCGTGGCCTTGGCTTGACCCTTGAGGTTCAGGACGATGGCCTCGACGGCCTTGTCGATGCCGCGCTTCAGCTCCATCGGGTTATGCCCGGCCGAGACGAGCTTGGCGCCCTCGCGGTAGATCGCCTGGGCGAGCACGGTCGCTGTCGTGGTGCCGTCGCCGGCCACGTCGCTCGTCTTGCTCGCAACTTCGCGCACCATCTGTGCGCCCATGTTCTCGAACTTATTCGAGAGCTCGATTTCCTTGGCGACGGTCACGCCGTCTTTGGTGATCGTCGGCGAGCCGAAGCTCTTCTCGATGACCACGTTGCGCCCCTTGGGGCCGAGGGTGACCTTCACCGCGTCTGCCAGCGCGTTGATGCCAGCGAGGATGTGGTTGCGGGCGTGCTCGTGAAAAATGATTTGCTTAGCGCTCATGATTTCGTTCCGTTTGAAGTCTTTGGGATCTTGATAAAATGGGTGGAATTGCGAAGCGGACTCAGCGTTCGAGGCTCAGCCTTCAGGGGCTCAGCGTTCGAGGCTCAGCCTTCAGGGACTCAGCGTTCGAGGCTCAGCCTTCAGGGGCTCAGCGTTCGAGGCTCAGCCTTCAGGGGCTCAGCGTTGAAGGTGGAGCACTCAGCCCTCGAGGACGCCGAGGATGTCGTCTTCGCGGAGGATGAGGTGCTCTTCGCCGTCGAGCTTGACCTCGGTGCCGGAGTACTTGCCGAAGAGGATGCGATCGCCCTTCTTGAGCTCGAGCTTGCGGACGGTGCCGTCCTCGAGGATTTTGCCGTTGCCGACCGCGAGGACCGTGCCCTCGATAGGCTTCTCTTTCGCCGTGTCGGGGATGAAGAGGCCGCCCTTGGTCATCTGTTCGCCCTCGAGGCGCTTGACGAGAATGCGGTCGTGAAGGGGTCGAATGGTCATGATTTTCTCCGGATGTTGGGTTGGCTGCGGAGCGAAGTCGCCCGCTGGCCCGTGGTGAGTGGACTTGGTCGCCGATGCCCGCTGGCCCAGTGATGCTGAACCAGTGAGGCTGGCCCAGTGATGCTGAACCAGTGAGGCTGGCCCAGTGATGCTGAACCAGTGAGGCTGGCCCAGACCGACGGTGTTGGCACTCACCGGTGGCGAGTGCTTATTTGCGGCCGGAACTTAGTCGCGCGCGGCGTTCTGTCAAGGGGCGAAAAAGCCGAATTGTTTCCGCTGCGTAGCAGTCTCACACTTTGACTGCTAAGTGCCCGTAACGGCAGCCATTCTTAAGGGGCGGGCGAATTGTCCGTTTGTTTGGACGTGGGATACCAGTGGTGCGTGGACGTCTCGTGACGTGAGGCACGAGGGTTCGCGCAGATCGCAATGAACCATTCGAGGAGGTCCTTGTGACGCACGCGAAGATCGAGTTGGCTCCCAACGTCGATGGCTTTTTTCAGTCGGCCGTTCACGACGCGATGCGGGCGCGAAAAGTCGCAGCGACGGACGCGGCCGAGCAGTATCTGGCGTCGTTGCTCGGTGAATTTGCGCGCGGCACAAGAGCGGGAGAATCCGCGGACCGTCCGCTCACGCTCTTGCTTGGGGAAGCGCTCGAGTCCTCCGGAGCCGAGCGATTCCAGCGCCTGCAGAACATCGGGGACGGCGTGCTCTACGCGGTCGGCTTCTTCGGGGATGCCTTCGAGAAGCGCGGCGCCGATCCGCATTACGCGATGAGTGTCGGCTCGAGCGCGTACGGGCACGCCGCCGCGATGTTGAGATTGACCGGCAGCGGAGCCGGGCCCGACGTGCTGGCCGAGCTGGCGCGAAGCTTCGAGCGATTCGTCGCCGTCGTCATGGAGGTAGCCGATGCGCTCTTCACGCCAGGAGTCGACGATGACACGTCGGTGTTGCGGCTTTATCGTCGGTGGGAGCGGACGGGCTCCGAGCGGCTCGCGGACGCGCTCGCGGTGCGGGGCGTGTGCCCGGTTCGCGCGATCGGCGGAGTTCACTGAAGTGACTCGGTCATCCTTGCCGCGGCGCATCCAAGCGCGCCTCGTCCAGTACTACGGTCTCGAGGACGTGCCGGACGTCGGGCCCTTCCTTGCGATGCGAGACGAAGCCGAGCGAGAGCGCGTGCTCGTGCGCGAAACGGATGAAGGCATCGAGCTTCGCGTCGAGCTACCCCGAGACACGATCGAGCCGGATGGGCCGCTCTCGTTCGACCGGCTGTGTCAAGTGGTCGAAGGCGTGAGCCACTTCGTGTTGATCGCCGAGCGGGCGCGCTGCGGGCTGCCGATCACCTTGCTCGAGCTCGAGCTCCAGGCAGAGGTGGACAAGTTCGTTCTTCTCGGCGTGGCGCGCTCGACGCGCTGTTCGGCTCGGGCGCTCGCGGAGCTTCGCTGCCGGTTGTTCACGACGGCGCGCTACGTCGATGAGCGGGACAGCGAGGCCGGGCAACGCTACCGCCTCGCGAGCCGACTCGCGTGGCAGTTCGCGTGCGCGATCGAGCGCGATTACCTGAGAGCTACAGCGCCGCATCGGCTTCGCGAGGCGCTGCGGCAATTCTTTCGCGCGGGTCAGACGACCAAGCTCGAGCTTGCCCTCGCGGCCTGAGCCCGAGGCGCGAGCAGCATCGCCACGAGATAGAGCACCGCGCTCGTCGCCATCAACACGCGGAAGCCGGCGAACATCGCGATCGGCACCGCAGCGAGGGACGCGACGACGGACGCGAGCGAGTTGGTGGCGAGCGCCCATGCGACGCTGCGGCTCGCATGCTGCGCGCTCGCTCGGTCGGCCAAGTCGTGAGCCGGCGCGCTCGCTCGGTCGGCCAAGTCGTGAGCCGGCGCGTCATTCGCATGCGCCGCGTCAGCGAGGGCACGCAACGCGGACGGAAAGGGCACGCCCATGACGAGCCCCGCGGGCAGGCACGCGAACACGATCGCGGCGACGCGAAGCGCGAGCGGCCACGACATCGCGAGCGCGAAGAGCGGACCTATCGCCAGCTCGGTCACGCACACGACGGCCGCAACCAGGAGGGCGCCGCGGCTGGCGAGCCACGCCGGTGGGCGGGCACTTCGGCTCGCGAGGTAGCTGCCGACGCCCGAGCCCGTGAGCAACGTGACCAGCGTGATGGCGACCGAGCCGGAGGGATGCCCGATGAGGAGGTTCCCGCGCTGCATCAACGTCAGCTCGACGAAGAGATAGCCAAGCCCGACGGCGGCGAAGAAACCGAAGGGGGGTCGCGCTCTCCGAAAGCCAGTCGGTGCTTCGCCTTCGGTGCGTGCGCGCCTCGTGGCGAGGAGCGGCAGCAGCAACAGCGCCGTCGCCGCGAGCGCGATCGCGGCCAGAAACGACAGGTGCGCCCGGAATCCACGGGCATAAAAATTCTTCTCGTCCGAGCGCAGCACGCTCGGCAGTTGGCGCAGTCCGAGGAACTGAAAAAAGAACGGGCGGTCGTCGGGCACGGGCGTGAAATCGTGGTCGTCGGTTTGATGGCGTTCTGATTCGCGTCCCCTCGCCGCCGCCACCATCAGTGCCCCGTACGCGTTGGCCTTCACGCGGCCCGGCGCGTACAGGAGCTCGACCTTGCTCTGCATGCCGAAGCCGGTGGAGCCGAGCAACGGAATGCTGATGCGTTCACAGGTATCGATGCCGTGCTGAATCGCCGCTTCGACCCGAACCACGTCGGCCTCCGTGAAGGGCGCGCGACTCATGATCACGTTCGCGGTGATGTCCTGCCCAAGCACGAGCAAGTGCCGCTCGGGATGCGCGATACCGGCGCTGCGAAGGGCCTCGAGCTCGCTCGTGACGATGCGTAACGGTTCGAGCCCGAAGCGCATGATCGCGAGGACCCCGGTCGCGCTCAAGCGCCGGAAATACGAGGCGAAGGCTTCACGCGTGTAGAGATAGCTCTCCGAGAACATGAAGGCCCCGGAGCCGCCGGCCGCGTAGGTGTCCGCGCCGCTGATCTGGATGAGGTCCCAGGTGCGGTTCGTGCGCTCCACGTAGCTGCGTCCGTCGTTGTGAATGACCGTGACGCGCGGATCGCCATAGGGATCGCCCAGAAACTTGGCGTAGGGCCCGCGCACGATGTCGATGGTGGTCTTGTTGATCTCCACGCCGACGATCTCTTCGGCGCCGAAATGCAGCGCCGTCACGATGTCGGGCGCGCCGCCGAGGCCGATCGCCAGCACCGTCTTGACGCTTGGATTGGCCGCGTACGCGCCTCCGTAGAGGGTGCCTTCCGCGAGCGCCCGCCGCATGTCCGCGTGCTCGCCGAGACTCAATAAGAGCGAACCGGCGCCGCCGTCCTGGGCGAAGAGGCGCAACGGGACGCGGCCATTCATGAGGCCGTAGGGGCGAGGAAACCGGTAGACCTCGGCACGCGACACCGGATCCCAGCGAGAAAATTCTCGCACGACGCGGCGTCGCTTTTCGGAGGCCTCGGGATGGCGCGCGTCGATGAACTTGCGCACGTCGCCGATGACGTCGCCGGGGTCCGGCGCGAATGGAAAGAGCCGTTGCGCGACGGCAACCGAGCTGAGCGAGATGGCTGCGACCAGGATGGTGACGACGCGCGTCTTCGGGGATGAACGCGGGACGAGCGGCACCGCCACGATCGCGGCGAGCGCTGAAAACGCGGCTAACACCGGCTCGAGCCCAACCGGTCTGAGGAGTGGATCGAGCACCACGCAGCCGATGGCCGACCCGAAAAGATTGAGCGCATAGGCTCGGCCGAGCGCGCCCCCGGACTGAACGAACGCGATGGCGAAGAAGGTGCCCGCGAAGAAGAACGGCACGACCAGCAGCGCGAAGACCGGAAGCGCGGTGAACACGATCCCCGCGGCGGTTCCATAGCCGATGCGCTCGGACAACCTGGCAAACAGCGCGTGCACGACGATGTTGCTGAGGGCGAAGCCCGCGAGGCAGAGTCCGAGTCGAGCGCCGACCTCTCCGCGAGCGAGGCTTGGGCGCACCGCGACTGCAATTCCGCCGGCGCCGAGCCCGAGCAACGCGACGCTGATCGCGCAGAAGACGAGCAGCGGATCGACGCAGTACGAGAGGATCCGCACCTCCGCGACCTCGACGCCGAGCATCGCGAGCGACGCGAAGAAGAGCGCCGCGCCGAGGGCCGTGGCTGGAGTCAACATCAGCGGCCCGGGTACCCGCGGTATTCGCGCGACACAAGCGAAACGCTCGCCGCGCGCGCGTCGTTCCGTGCCAGGGCGATGCCCATGGGAAGGGCGCTTCAGTGCCCGCGACATCAGTGCCCGCAGTGGCTGTTGCCCGCAGTGGCTTGGTCTCGGGCGAGAGCTGCGATACCCTGCCGCTGATGTCGAGTGTGCCTCCGGGTGGCGGATACGGCGGGCCTCCGGGTGGCGGCGGTGGCGGATACGGCGGGCCTCCGGGTGGCGGCGGTGGCGGAT
>SHZB01000216.1 GCA_009692485.1 Myxococcales bacterium | reverse complement strand
AAGCTCAGCCCGCGGCGAGCTGAGGGCGCTGTGTCGGAGGGCGCTGTGTCGGAGGGCGCTGTGTCGGAGGGCGCTGTGTCGGAGGGCGCTGTGTCGGAGGGCGCTGTGTCGGAGGGCGCTGTGTTGGAGGGCGCTGTGTCGGAGGGCGCTGTGTCGGAGGGCGCTGTGTCGGAGGGTGCTGTGTTGGGTGTGGAGGGGACGCCGATGCATCCGCTCGCGGCGCGGGTGATCGCGGGCGATGTGCGGGCCCTCGCGCGGGTCGTGCGGCTGGTGGATGACGCGGTCGGCGACTATCGCGCGATCTTGAAGCAGCTCTTCGTGCACACGGGCAGAGCGTGGACGATCGGCATCACGGGCATGCCGGGCGCGGGCAAGAGCACGCTCACCGACAAGCTCATCGGTGCGCTGCGTCGCGAGGGTAAGAAAGTGGCGGTCGTGGCGATCGATCCGAGTAGTCCGTTCACCGGCGGCGCGATCCTCGGCGACCGCATTCGCATGCTCGATCACCACGCCGATCCGGGCGTGTTCATCCGCTCGCTCGCGACGCGCGGCGCGCTTGGTGGCCTCTCGCGGTCGGCGGCGGACATCATTCGCGTCATGGATGCGTGGCAAGCGGATGTCGTGCTGCTCGAGACCGTGGGCGTCGGTCAAGACGAGCTCGAGGTGACGCACTCCGTCGATACCACGCTCGTCGTGACGGCCCCCGGCATGGGCGACGATGTCCAGGCCATCAAAGCCGGGATCCTCGAGTGCGCCGACGTCTTCGCGGTCAACAAGGCAGACCGCGAGGGGGCCGACGCGACCGTGCGCGATCTCGAGCTCATGACCTCGATCGGAGCCACGACCCGCCGCGCCGCCACGGTCACCCAGGCCCCTCGTCCCCCCGTGGGAGCGCACGCTTCATGCGGCGGCAAGGCTTCATGCGGCACCAAGAGTTCGTGCGGCAGCAAGGCGTCATGCCACACGAAGCAGCATGGCGCTGAAGAGTCGGTTGTAAAGGGGCCCTCCGGAGTCGCCGCCGACGGAGTCTGGGAGGCGCCGATCGTCCGCACCGTTGCGCTGCAATCGCAGGGGCTCGACGAGCTGTGTGCGCGGCTGTCCGAGCATCGGCGCTGGCTCACGGGCACCGAGGCCGGCCGGGCGCGAAGGCTCGCACGCCTGCGTGTCGCGATGCGAAATCAGCTGCGTGATCAGTTGCTCGGAGCGGCCGAGGCGACGATGGCGGCTGACATCGAAGCGGCGGTGCAAGCGGTCGCGACGCGCGCGACGGATCCGTATACGGCGGCCGAGGAGCTTGTGCTGAGGCTCGCGCAGCGGCTCGGGCAAGGGTCTGTCGGGCAAGGGCTCGGGCAAGGGCTCGGGCAAGGGCTCGGGCTCGGGCAAGGGTCTGTCGGGCCGCCCGCACCGAACAGCGCAGAGCCTTAGGCGATCCCCAAGAAAACCGGCGAGCGCCGCGTGTCACATGCAACACCGAAGCAGCACCGATTCAGCGCCGATTCAGCGCCGATTCAGCGCCGGGTCGCACGCCGAGAGAATGTGTGGCAGCTTGCGCGCCCGATGCTGTTTCCCAAAATCCGCGACCGAAATGTGTGGCTCATCAATGCCACCATTTTCTTCGTCGGAGTGGCCTGCGGGATCGCCCTCTCCCTCCTCGCTCTGCACCTCGACGATCGCGGCTATTCGAAGACGAGCATTGGCACGCTAGCGGCCTGGTTCGCGCTCGGCATCGTCGGCTTCTCGTTCCCGATGACCGCGGTGATGAGGCGCCTGTCCCCGAAGAAGGTGCTGGTTGGCTCGTTGCTGCTTTACGCCGTGACAGTGGCGGTCTTCCCGTTCGTGACACCTTGGTTTGCGCTCGCGGCCTTCGTGCGCGTCCTCGACGGCGCCGCCTCGGCCGGGATGTGGATTGGCTGCGAGACCATCCTCTTGTCGCGCGCGGACGGTGACGAAAAGGCTTCGATCACCGCGGTCTACGCGATCTCCATCGCCGTCGGCTACATGCTGGGGCCGTTCTGCTCGAAGATGATCGTGGCGCTGCTGTCGCTCGAGGTCGCGTTCATCGTCGCCGGCGCAATTTCGCTGCTCACCGGGCTCATGGTTTGGGCGCGCCTCGATGAAGAGCCGCTCGTGTCCGAAGGCGCGGATGGGCCTGAGGGCGCGAGCGCCGCCATGAGTCTTGGCGGCGTCTTGCGGCGCATCAAGACGTCGTGCTTCGGCAACTTCGCTTATGGGTACTTCCAGGCGTCGGTCGTGCTCTTTCTGCCTCTCTATCTCGTGGCCCAAAAGGGGATCACCAGGGAGCAGACCATCCTCATTCCCGGGTTCTTCGCGCTGGGGATGCTCAGCTTCGTGAGCGTTGCGGGCAAGCTTGCAGACCGCGTTGGCCACCTGTTCACGATGCGGATCCTCGCCTGTGTCGGAATGGCCGCTGTTCTCAGCTTCGTGTTGTTCGACCGCTATTGGCTCATGTGCGCCGCAGTGACGGTCGCAGGTGCCACCATCGCGAGCATCTCGCCCATTTCCCTGGCGCTCCAAGGGGTCATTCTCCCGCGCGCCGACTACGGTCGCGGCAATGCCCTCTACAACGGCTTTTACGCCGCCGGGATGCTCCTCGGCCCGCCCATTTCGGGGGGCTTATTCACGTCGTTCGGCGGCCCGGCGATGCTGTATCACCTGGCCGGGCTGTGGTCGGCGTTCGTCGTGTACAGCCTGATCTACGCGAGCGACGACCCCGCCCGAGCGGTCCACCGTGCGCGCCGCACCGCGCTCGAAACGGCATAACTGGCCAATAGGATTGGCCAATAGGACTGGCCAATAGGACTGGTCAATAGGACTAGCCAATAGGACTAGCCGCTAGGATTTTTGCGGCTGTTTCGATGCGAGAAACCAGCGACAATATGCGGCGAGCCCATCCTCGAGAGTGACCTCGGGTCGGTAGCCGAGGGCGCTGAGACGGGAGATGTCGGCACGCCAATTGATTGGGTAGCCAGGGAGCTCTTCGCCCGTGAAAACGATGGGTTTTTCGCACCGAAGAAGTTTGGCAAGGGTCTCGGCGAGCGTGACGATCGTCGTCTCGACGCCGGTCGCGACGTTGTAGACGGCAGCATCCGCCGCGGGCGATACCACCCGCAGGACCGCCTGCGCCACGTCGTGCGCATGGACGAAATCGCGGCTCTCGTGTCCCGTCCCAAACACGCGGACGTCGCTGTCCGGGCCGGTCATCTTGCGGCAAAGATCGTAGACGACCTGGCGCCCTAGCCGCTCGCCGTAAGCCGAGAAGATCCGCAAGACGGCCGTTCGCATGCCGAAGAGCGTGCGGTACTCCTCGGTCACCAGCTCCGAGAGCCACTTGTGATAGCCGTACGGCGACGCGGGCGTGCACGGAGCCTGTTCGGAGGTCGGCAAGGTCTGGGGGTTGCCATACACGGATGCGCTTGAAAGCAACACGAAGGCGCAGTCGGGGACGCGCGCGTGCAGGGTATGCAACACGTAGGCGCAGACATCGACGGAGCGGCGAAAGTCGCGGTAGGGCCGCTTGACCGAGTCGGCGACCAGCGCGCTCGCGGCGCAATGAACGACGACCTCAGGGCGAAAGGCATCGAGCGCACGCGCAAACGCGGGGTCCGGAAGGGTCATGCCAAGGAGCAGCTCGAGCCCGGGATATCGCTCGGCGACGGCCTCGTCCGCCGCGAAGCGCCCGAGCGCTGCGATGGCGTGGCCCCGAGACCCGAAATACTGGCAAATATGGGTGCCGAGGAATCCGCCCGCGCCGGTGACCAGCACCCTCATCCGGCGGACTATAGCGACCCACGGCGAGCGCGGCATCGTTTCGGAATCGATGAATGGGGCGGTGACGTGGAGCTCGAAGCTCTTGGGGTTCGACGCCCAGCACGGCCGTCCGTTGGCACGCGCATTGCGGTCGTTAGGGGCAACCCGATGATGGACCAAGCGCAATCGACCAAACCACGCTTCGCAAGTGTCAAGCCCTTGGCGCAGGCGCCAGCCGTTTGTGCCACGCCGCTCGACGCACGGCATTACGGAGCCGCGCGGATCAACGTCACGACGCTCGCGCGAGTCGCCACCGCGGCCGCGACCTGGGCGAAAATCCTCGAGTTTCACGGCGATTTAGCGAGCGATGACTACGTGCGCTACGTCGATGCGTTCTACCGGGACAACGTGCGACGCTTCGGCAAAGAGTGGCATTACCTCGACATCGTCAACGTCCTGTTCGCTGCCGCGAAGGCAGTAGAGCCGCGGCTTTATCTCGAGGTTGGCGTTCGCCGTGGGCGTTCGGCGTGCACCGTCGTCCGCGCATGCCCGTCTGTGGACATCATCGCGATCGACATGTGGACGCCGAACTACGCCGGGATGGACAATCCCGGCCCGGCCTTCGTCGAGGACGAGCTTGCTTGCCACGGTCATACGGGTGGCGTCGTGTTCATGAACGGCAACAGTCATCTCCTCCTTCCGAGATTGTTCGCGGCCAAGCCCGAGCTGCGCTTCGATCTCATCACGGTCGACGGGGATCACTCCGAGGCGGGCGCGTACCGCGATCTCGCGGACGTCGTTCCCCACTTGGCGCCGGGCGGCGTGCTGGTGTTCGACGATATCTGTCACCCCTCGCATCCGTACTTGCTCGAGGTGTGGCGGCGCGTCGTGATGGAGAACAAGTGCCTCTCCGCCTACGAGTACACCGAGCAGGGCTACGGCGTCGGCTTCGCGGTTCGCAAGGCGTGAGTTTGGGGCTGCTAGTGCCTCGATTCATTAGAATCGAGGGGTCAATGAACAGCAGTGCCCGAATCAATAGCTGCGCGGCAATCAATAGCTTCGCAACTTGATGGATTCTGGGTACTAGGGTAGGGCGCCAATGGCAGGCAAGTTGCGAATCGGGATCCCGCTCATCGGCGATCAGCGATGGCTGGGTGGGGTGCAGTATGTCGTGCACTTGGTGACGGCGTTGGCGCGTCTGCCCGAGTCCGAGCGCCCCGAGATCGCGTTGGTGGTCACGCCCCAGACGCTCGACGCCTTTTCCCTGCACGTCGAAGCGGCTGAGCTCGCCGACCGCATCCTCTTGTGCGGATTCTCGGGGCCGGCTCCGGCACGGCCGAAGATCACCGTCGTGCCGAACCTCGACGCGTTGTTCACGCACCTCGACTTCCTCTTTCCGACGCAGGCGGAGGCCATGCCCGGAAAGCCGACGGGGCTGTGGATCCCGGATTTTCAGCATCGGCACATGCCGCAACTGTTCGCCGCGGACGAGCTCGCCCAGCGCGACCGGACCTTCGGACAGATCTCCGAGAAGGCCGATCTCCTGGTCTTGAGCAGTCACGCGGCGCGGCGCGACTGGGAGCGGTTTTACCCGGATGCGCGTCCCGAGGTGCGGGTCGTGTCCTTTCGCGCGAGCCTCGAGCCTCACATGTTGGCGCTCGATCCAGAGCCGGTCGCGAATGCCTACGGCTTGCCGGAATCATTTCTCATTTGTTGCAATCAGTTCTGGGCCCACAAAGGACACGATGTGCTGTTCGAGGCGCTTGGGCTGGTGCGACGGTTGGGGCAACGCGTCACGTTGGTTTGTACCGGCAGCACGAAGGATTACCGAGCGGCGGATTACTTCGAGCGCTTAAAGCGGCTGATGGTGGATCACGGCATCGCCGACAGCATTCGCGTGCTTGGGATCTTGCCGCGGGCCGAGCAGCTCGCGCTGATGCGGAGAAGCATCGCCGTGGTGCAGCCGTCCTTGTTCGAAGGCTGGAGCACGGTCGTGGAGGATGCGCGGCTGCTCGGCAAATCGATCATCATGAGCGACATCGATGTTCACCAGGAGCAGGCACCGGAGCACGGCCGGTATTTCAAGGCTGGAGACGTCGCCGATCTCGCCCGCGTGCTGGCGGACGCGCTGCCGTCCTTGGTGCCCGGGCCGAATGCGAGCTGGGAGGAGCTAGCGCAGAGCGACGCCAACGCGAAGGTCGTCGAGTACGGTCGGCAGATGGTCGAGCTCGCGCGCGACATGCCGAGCATCACTGCGCGCGTGTCGAAGAAGGCGGTGCCAGCACCCGCTCGCGTGAGCGCGGTGCCGACGGAGTCACGAGCCTCGACCGAAGCGCCGTCGCTCCCCCTCGCGGACGTATTCCGTGAGCTTCGCCTGCACGCGCGGACGCTCGCGGACGAGCGTGCAACGGAGCGCTGAAGGCTCGCCCAGAGCGGTTCACCGGCGGCGACGTGGGGCTCACCGGCAGCGACATGCGGCTCAACGCGCGTAGAGCGTGAGATCGCGAATGGCCATGTCCATCAGCGCGCGGCAAGTCGCGTAGTCGGGGTGACGAAGCGCGACGCCACCGTCGGAGACCACGGTCTGTTTCCAGTTGCGACGGCGCGTGCCGATCGGCAAGAGGTGATCTCCGACCCACGCAGGTCCGCACGCGGCCTTGAGCGCGCCGAGACCTTCGATGCGCGCGATGCGACCCTCGCCCTGCGCCCGCTTGAATACCATCGCGACGTGGTAACGGTGCGCGGCGGTAGCTTCGAAGCGGCCCCAGCACACGGCTCGCGCCCACTCGCGGTACACGTCGATGTCGTTGGCCCAGTTCATCATGTCGATGAGGTGGCCACCGCCGCTGCGTGCCGCGATCTCGCCGAAGACGACCTCCCCGTTTTGTTTTTTGTACCACTCCATGTGGGTGAAGCCGGTGCCCATGCCGAGCGCGGCGAGCACCTTGCGGCCGAGCGCTGCGCCGCCCGCGAGCGCCGGATGATGCGGATCGCGAAACGTCAACTGCGCCGGGCTCACCCACTGTTCGCTGCGCGCGATGAGCGGCCGCGGATGATACTGCGTGGCGCTCTCGAAGACCGGGCGACCCTGCACGCTGATCGCGTCCCAGGTGAACTCTTCCCCTTCGATGAATTCTTCCAGGCTCGCGTCGCCGATGTGCGCCATGCGTGCGAGCGCCGACTCGAGATCGGCCCGGCAATCGCAGCGAAACGTGTCCGCACTGCCGGCGCCGGCGATGGGCTTGATGATTACGGGAAAGCCGATCTCGCTCGCAGCGTCGCGCGCCTCATCGGCGGTCGTCACGCGTCGCGACAAAGGCACTCGGACCCCCGCGCGCGCCACCCGCTCTTTCATGAGCTGCTTGTCGCGGAAGCCGAGCACGGTGTCGCGGCTCATGCCCGGCACGCCAAGCAGTTCGCGAACTCGCGCGGCCAAGAGCACGGTCGGCTCCCAGAGGCTCTCGATGCGATCGATCCGTTTTCCGCGCAATCGCTTCATGACGGCGCGGGC
>SHZB01000215.1 GCA_009692485.1 Myxococcales bacterium | reverse complement strand
GATCTTTCGACTCGCGCTTCGACTTTTTCTTCGACCGCTTCTCGGCATCGGCGTCGTCGCTGTCGTCGTCCCCGCGGGACTTCGCGTCGGCCGCGATCTCGATCGTGAGTCGCTTGCCGCTCACGCTCGCGAGGTAGGCCGGCACATCGGACTTGAACTCGACCGTGATCTCGGCGCGGTCCGGATAGTTCACGACGTTGACCGAGTCGATGCGCTTGTCCTTGCGCGCCAGCTGCGACGCCGACGAGATCGACTTGCGACCCGGCACCGTGAGCGTGAAGCCGCGGTCATTCTCGATGCCGCTGAAACCGCTGACGTCCTCATCCATGGTCAGACGCAGCGCGATCGCATCCTTGACGTTGCCGACGCCCCACTCTTTTTGGAGCGGCGCTGACTTCGCGCGCGGCTCGTCGCCTTCGTCGCGGGCCGCGTCCGTTCCGGCTGCCACGCCGGTGCCGGCATCCGCGTCGCTCGGGGCGGCAGCGCCAAGGAGGTCCGGGCTCGGCGGCGCCGGCACGATCTCGGTGGTCGAGAGCGGTGTCGCTCCGAAGAGCGGGACGTCGACACTACCGACTTCGCGACCTCGGCCCGCCGCGTTGTTCACGACCGCCGACGGGTCAGCGAGCGCGCTCGACTCGTGCGTGGACGAGCTCTCCGTGATGGCCGCACTTGCCGCTGAATCGCTCCGCGATTTGCTCAGCTGCGTCGCACCGGCGTAAATCCCGACGACGGCGACAACTCCGATGATCGCGCCAATCGTCGCGCGCTTCTTGTCCCCGATCCGCGGAATCGGGCCGCTCGAGTCGGCGCTGCCGGCCTCGACCTCACTGCCGCTCGAAGCGGCGTCGCGGAAGAGCCGCCGGCCATTGCTGCGGAGCGCTCCGGATGGAGGCGGTGCGGTCGTTCGCTTTGGCGCGCGGGCCTTCAGCTGTTCGAGCTCGCCGGCGGCGCGCTTGCGCTTGACGGCTTCGAACAGCTGAGCGAGCGACGTCTTTGCCCCGACGCCTGCCGTGGACAGCTTGGGACCGAGCCGCTGTGCGAAGTCGGCGAGCGTGCGGCCGACCGCGGCGAACGCCCCCAGGCGCGCGCCTTCGATATCGTCATCCGTGCCGGCCTGCGAAGTCGCGCCCTCACTCGATGGCGCGTGTTTGCGGACCTCACGCTTCGGCGTGATCGGAGCAGCAACGTCTTCTGCGCCGGAAATTGCGGCGTTTCGAGCTTCACCAGCAGGCTCGTGTGCGTGACGAGCCTCCGTGCCGTGGGCCCATGCCGCTACCGGACTCGGGACCGAAGCGTCATCGTCGTTGTCCGACGGCGCACGTTTCGTCGCCGCGTCGCTCGCAAGTGCGTGCGGCCGCGTGGCCGGAGCCGGCAGCTGAGATGCAACCGGAACGCGAGCCGCTCCCAGCTCACCGCGCGCGTCTTCGTAGCGAAGCGACACGACCAGCTGCGGCACGTTCGTCTCGGGATCGATCTCGACACCGACGTGCTCGATCATCGCAACCCGCCGAACGCCCTGCTCGACGTCCTCGAGCTCGAGGTCACGGCCGACGCGAAGGAACTCGAGATTCGAGCCCACCAAGACCTCGCCGTGCGCGAGATCACGCACGCGGGCCCGCATCGGCGCGCCAAGACCCTGGATGTGAAGCCGCACGCGCGAGCCGATGAGCGCCTGCATTTCCGGCGAGGAAGCGATCTGCGGCGCGTCCTCCGGAGCGGGTCGGCAAAGCGAATCGAGCAAGCGCGCGCCGTTCTCCTCGAGCGTGAGAAACCGAAGGCCGAACTCACCGCCGCGACCCTCGTCACGACACCACGCGACCTCGCCCGTCGCGACGACGTCGCCGCCGAGTCCGTCGAATCTGCAGGTGAGCCGCTCGCCCGGGGCCGGCAGGTAGGCCGTTCGCATCCGGATCCCATCGGGCGACACGTCGATGGACTCGGCCTCGAAGCCGCCCGTCTTTGCCCCGACGTCAACGAGGGTCTCGAAGGTGACGCGCGGAGCCGCGCCGTCGCGACGTTCTTCCGGCGCCAGGTCGCGTCGCGTGTTGTCGAGTCCAGAATTCGCTTGGCTCATAACGCCGTCCGGTACGCCCACGCGGCGAAAACGGCCAAGCTTTGTGCGTCCCGCTCATTCGGGCACCCGCGCTCGAGGCACCTCGAAACCGCAAGAACTTCGGGCACCACGCTCGCTCACAGCCGCACGCTCGAGGCACCTCGAAACCGCAAGAACTTCGGGCACCACGCTCGCTCACAGCCGCACGCTCGAGGCACCTCGAAACCGCACGAACTTCGTGAGCCACGCTCGCTCTCGGCCGCACGCGCCATGTCCACTTGGGTGCCCGTCGTGTTCTGAAAATGTTAACTATTGGGGGCCATGTCCGGAGACGGTCGCCCGCCGAAGAGCCCGCCGCGCGATTTACTCTTTGTCGGCACCACGAACGAGAACGGCGACATGCGTGTCTTGCGTCAACGGCAGGACCAGCTCGAGGTGGGACTCATCCGTCCGGTCGTCGAGGGCCAGGCCCTGCATGGCGAAGTCGTCCGCCTCGCGCAACGCTCGGAGCACGCACGCCTCTTCGACGTCGAGGTTCTCTACGACGGGCGCAGAGCAGGCACCGAGCGCGACGAGCGTAGCGGCGGGGCGCAGCTTCGCGCGACGACGGACGGGCCACCGCAAATTTCGAGCGCGGCCTACCGCACGAACTGGCAGCGTGTTTTCGGCGGGACGGACGAGCGCGACGAGGCTCCGGTCGTGGCTCGCGCAGCTCGCGGCAAGAGCGACCTCAATTGACGTCGGTCCGTGACGAGCTTGGCGCGGCGGGCGTCGAGATCGCGAGTCCGATGACGTCGGTCCGTGACGAGCTTGGCGCGGCGGGCGTCGAGAGCGCGAGTCCGATCGCGGCGTTCTCGGTGAGCACCGCCCAGCTCGCGCGCGTCGTGACCGCCAGCACGCGCGGCGCTCGCCACGTGATCGCCGGCGCCGCCCCTGGCTCGACCGCTCCCTTCGTGCGCGCCCTCGCCGCCCGCAGCGCACGCGCCGTGCCGCACATCATCGTGCTCGTCCGCGACGCTACTGCTGCCGATGCGCTGCTCGACGATTTGAATTTCTGCCTCGCGGCCCCCGCCGGACCGCCGGAGCTCCTCTCGTTCGACGCCGCCGAACAGAGCCCGTACGCCGACGTCGCCTCCGACCGTGGTGCCGCGCACCGGCGCCTCGCGGCGCTCTTCACGCTGAGCCGCGACGAGAGCGGTGACGCGAGCCCCGCCCGTCCGCGCGTCATCGTCGTCACGGCCGCGGCGCTCGCGCGAAAATGGCTGCCCGCCGCGCGCGTCTCGCAACGGACGCGGGCCATCGCTGTCGGCGACGAGCTCGTGCAGATCGAGCTGCTCGGTACGCTCACCCGCATCGGCTACGCGCGCGCGCCGCTCTGCGAGGACGTCGGGACCTTCGCGGTGCGCGGCGGCCTCGTCGATGTCTGGGGACCGGCCATGCGCTTGCCCGTGCGCATCGAGCTCGACGGCGACACCGTGGCTTCGCTCAAGCACTTCGAGCCCGCCGATCAGCGCACGCGCGAAGAGCTGCTCGAGGTGTTCCTCGTCCCGGCTCGCGAAGGCGTACTCGACGAAGGCGGCGAGGCCCGCACGCGCGAAAGTTTACGCGACCTCTGCGACGCGGTCGATTGGCCCACGCACAAAACGCGACAGCTCATCGAGGACGTGTGCCTCGGTCGCAACGTGTTCGCGCTCGATGGGCTCATGCCGGCGTTCGAAGATCTCGTCTCACTCACCGCGGTGCTACCCGCAGATGCGCTCGTCGTCGTCGAAGAGCCGAGCGCCGTCGCGACGGCCCTCGAAGTAGCCCTCGCACGAGGACGCGAAGACGAGCTCGGCAAGCTCGGCGAGCCGCATTATCCAAGCGATGCGCTCTATGCCGACCTCGGCGGCATCGATGCGTGGCTCGCCGCCCGGACCAGCGTTGGCTTCAACACCGCAGCGATCGCCGGCGCCGCGGGCGTACTCGGTGAGCTGTCCCGCACCGCCGAAGGTTCGCCCAGCCTCGCCGCGACGGACCACGCCGAGCTCATCCGCGCCGTCGCGATCGGCCGTGACACACCCGGGCAGCACGCTGGGCTCGACCCGCTGCTCACGCGCCTCGCTCGCTGGCACGCAAATTCCCTCACCGTGATCATCACCGCGCGCACGCTCGCGCAGGCCGAGCGCATCGCGTTGCTCCTTCGGCATCGCGACATCGAGGTGCGGCTCTTCGAGTCGGGCGACACGAGCGCGCTGTTCGCGTCCACGCCCCCGACCACCGTCGTCACCGTCGCGATCGGCAGTCTCGCGCGCGGCCTCGTCGCCGCCGCCGATGGCCTCGTCTTGCTCACCGAAGAAGAGATCTTCGGCAGCCGCGTTCACCGCAATAAGCCCGCTAAAACCGCATCTTCAAAGCGCGCACGCAAGCTGCTCGAAGATCTCCGCACGCTCGCCACGGGCGATTTCGTCGTGCACGCCGAGCACGGCATCGGTCGCTACGCGGGCCTCGAAATCCGCGCCGTCACCGGCAAGCGCGTCGACTTCATCGTCGTCGAGTATGCGGGCGGCGACAAACTCTACCTGCCCGCTTATCGCCTCGATCGCCTCCAGCGCTTCGCCGGCTCGGACGCGGCCCCCAAGCTCGACAAGCTCGGCGGCCAGAGCTTCGCGCGCACGAAATCCCGCGCCAAGGCCAAGGCCCGCGAGATGGCCGACGAGCTCTTGCGCCTCTACGCCGAGCGCCGCGCCGCCGTCGGCATCGCGACTCCACCCGTCGACGACGACTACCGCGCCTTCGAGGCAGCGTTTCCATACGAAGAGACCGAGGACCAGGCCCGCGCCATCGCGGAAGTGTCCGACGATCTCGAGGCCCCGCGCCCGATGGAGCGCCTCGTATGCGGCGACGTCGGCTTCGGCAAGACCGAGGTCGCCCTGCGTGCTGCGTTCCGCGTCGCGCTCTCGGGTCGCCAGGTCGCCCTGCTCTGCCCGACGACCGTGCTCGCGCAGCAGCATGCGATCACCTTCGCCGCGCGCCTCGCCGGCTTTCCGCTCACGGTCGCCGCGCTCAGTCGCTTCACGTCCACCAAGGACGAGCAGGCCATCGTCCAGCGCCTCCGCAACGGCTCGCTCGACATCGTCATCGGCACCCATCGCATCCTCTCCAAGGACGTCCACTGGAAGCGGCTTGGCCTGCTCATCGTCGATGAAGAGCAGCGCTTCGGCGTGTCCGCGAAAGAGCGCATCAAGGCCCTCAGCACCAACATCGACGTCTTGACGCTGACCGCGACGCCGATCCCGCGGACGCTGCAGATGGCCATCTCGGGACTCCGCGATCTCTCGCTCATCGCGACCCCCCCGGCCGATCGGCGCGCGGTACGCACCGTCGTCATGCGCGACGATCCGCAGGCGCTGCGCGAGATCGTCACCCGCGAGCTGTCACGCGGTGGGCAGGTGTTCTTCGTCTACAACCGCATCGCCGGCCTCGGTGAGCGCGCCGCGGCGATGCGCGAGCTCGTCCCCGCCGCGCGCCTCGGCATCGCCCACGGCCAGATGTCCGAAGAGCCGCTCGAGCGCACGATGCTGGCCTTCGTTCAAGGCGAGCTCGACATCCTCGTGTGCACCGCGATCGTCGAGAGCGGCCTCGACATTCCGCGCGCCAACACCATCATCATCGACCGAGCCGACTTGCTCGGCCTCTCGCAGCTCTATCAATTGCGCGGTCGCGTCGGCCGCTCGACCGAGCGCGGCTATTGCTACCTCGTCGTGCCGCCGAACAACGCCATGAGCGACGACGGCCGCGCGCGCGTCGAGGCGCTGCAACGCTACAGCGATCTCGGCTCGGGCTTTCAGGTCGCGTCGCTCGATCTCGATCTGCGCGGCGGCGGCGAGCTGCTCGGCGGCGAACAAACCGGCACGGCCCAGACCGTCGGCCTCGAGATGTTCTGCCAGCTGCTCGAAGAGGCCACAGCCGAGCTGCGCGGCGAGCCCAAGCGCCTCGACATCGATCCGGAGCTCTCCATCGACGTCGAGGCACTGCTGCCCGACGACTACATCCCCGACGTCGGCGTGCGGCTCTCGTTCTACAAGCGGCTCGCCAGCGCCACCGATCGCGACGACGTCGCCGCGCTCGGCGCCGAGCTCGAGGACCGCTTCGGCCGGCCCCCCGAGCCCGCGCGCCGCCTCGTTCAGCTCATGGCGCTCAAGACCGATCTCCGCCGCCTGCGCGCCCTCGCCTGCGAGGCCAGCGCCGCCGGCACGACCCTTCACCTCCGCGACGACACCCCGCTCGACGCGCACAAGCTCACCCAGCTCATCCGCCAGAGCCGCGTCCCCCTCCGGCTCAGCCCCGACATGCGCCTCTCGCGCCGCGCCCTCCCCAGCGAGCGCTTCCCGAGCGGCATCGAGTCCACCGAGCGCCTCATCGACGACCTCCGCAGCGTCCTCGCCTAGCCGCAGAGCGCCCGCTGTAGTCGCTAGACTACACTCGGACGCGCAAGTCGCCCAAACCAGCGCTGCGCCGTCCCCCGCTAGCCGCGAAGCGCCCGATGTAGTCAAGCGACTACGTTCGAGCGGCGATGGGTTACGCCGCACTTGCCACCGTCGTGGGAGCACGCGACGGGACCGCTACGGATTGAACACGGCGTAGAAACCATCGAAAAATCCCACGGCGGTCTTTGGGCCGAGGCCGAAGTCGAAGGTGCTGTAAAAAGCGCCACCGACCGCGAGGCGGTCCATCGGTCCGCTAGCCAAGGCCCACGGCAAGACGCCGTTCGCGGACACGAGCGCCTTGCTCCAGTCGAGTTTGTTGCCAGCCCAATCGAGCTTCGCCAGAAACCCGCTGGGGTTTACGCTCGTCATCGCTTGGCCGCCAAAGTCGAGCGTCCCGTTGAAGTAGCCGGATGCCACCAACCGCGCTTTCGAATCGAAGGCGATCGATTTCACCCACTGCGTCCCCGCGTCGCCGAAGGTCTTGCCATACTTGAACACGTTGCCGCTGTCGTACACGGCGAGCGCCACGTCATTGGCTCCGGTAGCGATGTTGTTCGCGTTGTTGAAGTTGATGCTGGTTGTAAACGTGATGCCGACGCCGACGTTGCCGGCCGGATCGAGCGCGACGACACAGTCCGAGGCGGCCGTGGTCTCGAACGGACGAATCCAAACCCCGACCTTGGCCGCAGTGAGCTTGGCGATGAATGCATCATCGGCCTTGTTCGTGGTCGCGGTCTTTCCGCCAAGGGTCATGCTGGTGTCGAAAATTCCGCCC
>SHZB01000214.1 GCA_009692485.1 Myxococcales bacterium | reverse complement strand
GCATCGTGGCGGACCGCATCGTGGCGGACCGCATCGTGGCGGACCGTCGCAACAGAAGAGCCGCGTCGATTGACAGCGGAGGCCCGCGCCACCGAGACTGGCGAGGCAGCATGAGCACTTCCCCCATGGGCCACGATGCCGCCAACGGTACGGGCGAGCTCGACGGCGCGGGCGAGCATCTTGGACTCGACGGCGATGCTCTCGCCGCCCTTCGCCGTGAGCTTGCCGCGTGGCGCAAGGGGCCGGTCGCGGACGCGCTCGCACGCATGCCACAGCGCGCGCCCGAGCTTGTGACGTGGAGCGGAATGCCGGTCCCGGATCTGTGTACGCCGGCCGACGTGGCGCTCGATTATTCCGGCGATCTTGGGCTGCCCGGTCAGTTTCCGTTCACGCGCGGCGTGCAGCCGACGATGTATCGGAGTCGCCTCTGGACGATGCGCATGTTCGCTGGCTTCGGCACGCCCGAGCAGACCAACGAGCGCTTCAAATACCTGGTGGCGCAAGGGCAGACCGGGCTCTCGACCGCCGTCGATTTTCCGACCTTGATGGGCTACGACTCGGACTCGCCGCGCGCCAACGGCGAGGTCGGAATGTGCGGCGTCGCGGTCGACACGCTGCGCGACATGGAAGTCCTCTTCGACGGGATCCCGCTCGATCGGGTCACGACCTCGATGACCATCAACGGGCCGGCGATCGTGCTCTTGTGCTTCTACATCGCGCTCGCCGACAAGCGCGGGATCGGGCGCGACAAGCTCGGCGGCACGGTCCAGAACGACTGCCTCAAAGAGTTCATCGCGCAGCACGCGTGGCTCGTTCCGCCGCGCCCCGCCATGCGAATCGTGGGCGATGTGATCGAATACTGCGCGCGCGAAGTCCCGCGCTGGAACACGGTGTCGATCAGCGGCTATCACATTCGCGAGGCAGGCTCGACGGCGGCCCAAGAGCTTGCCTTCACGCTCGCCGATGGCCTCGCCTATGTAGAGCACGGCGTCCTGCGCGGACTCGATGTCGACGACTTCGCGCCGCGGCTCAGCTTCTTCTTCGACGTGCACAACGACTTCTTCGAAGAGATCGCGAAGTTTCGCGCCGCGCGACGAATGTGGGCGCGTTTCATGAAAGACCGCTTCGGCGCCAAGAAGGCCGAGAGCATGAAGCTGCGCTCGCACGCGCAGACCGCGGGCGTGTCGCTCACCGCGCAGCAGCCCTACAACAACGTCGCGCGGGTCGCGATGCAGGCGCTCGCGGCGGTGCTCGGCGGCACGCAGTCGCTCCACACCAACTCGCTCGATGAGACCTACGCGCTGCCGACCGAAGAGGCGGTGACGATCGCGCTTCGCACGCAGCAGATCATCGCGCACGAGACCGGCGTGGCGAACGTTATCGATCCGCTCGGCGGCAGCTACTACGTCGAGTGGCTAACCAATCGGCTCGAGGCCGAGGCGCTCGACTACATCCGTCGCATCGACGAGCTGGGCGGCATGGTCGCGGCGGTCGAGAAGGGATATCCGCAGCGCGAGATCGCGAGCGCGGCCTACACATTTCAGCGGGCGCTGGACGATGCCGAGCGCGTGATGGTGGGCGTCAACGGCTTCGAGAGCCCGAAGCAGAGCGACATTCCGATCCTGCGCGTCGATGGGTCGGCACAGAAACAGCAACTCGCGCGGCTCGCAGAAGTTCGCGCCCAACGCAGCGCGCTCGACGTCGCCGATGCGCTCGCCGCGGTTCGTCAAGCGGCGCTCAGCAGCGACAATCTCATGCCGCACATCATCCGTGCCGCGAGCGTGTATTCGAGCGAACAAGAGATCTGCGACGTGCTGCGCGAGACCCTCGGCACGCACTCCGACCGCGCCGAGTTTTAGGTAGGGTCGCGGCGAAGGGCGAGGATCGCTTCGGCCGGGAGGTGGACGGAAATGGTTGGATGGACCATCATCGCCCGCTTCAATTACCGGAGAGATGGGGATGAGGAGCACGGCAGGCGAGCGGGTGAACGGCGCGGCTCGCGCGAAGCGTCAGCGGGCGGTGGGTTCCGCAGCTCGCGGTCGCGACACGGCGATAGCGTGTGTGCGCGGCGTGGCGATGGGGTGTGCGCTCGTCCTTGGCGTGAGCAGTGCGCTTGCGGCCGGACCGACCGGCGCGCCAGCAGGCAAGGTTCCTGCCGCAGGCAACACCGCAGCGGATGCGGCCCCCGGTGAGCAAGCGAAGGCGCTGTTTGCCGAGGGCGTCGCAGCCTATCAAGCGCGTGATTTCAAGAAGGCGCACGATCGACTCAGCCGCGCTCTCGATTTGAAGAAACACTTCAAGATCGCCGTAAATCTGGGCGCCACCGAGCTTGAATTGAAAATGCCGCGAGAGGCTGCATACCACCTCGCGTTCGCGCTTGAAGAGCTCGAGAAGAGCGACAAGGCGCAGCCTGGAGACCTGGCGGAGGTGCGTGACGTGCTCGCCTCGGCGCAGAAGCAGCTGATCACGGCCAAGGTGACGATTTCGATGTTCGGCGAGCCGCGTTCGGAGGCGGTGACGAAGGTCGACGGTGCGGCGGTCCCGCATCATCTTGGACTCGTATTTCTCACTCCTCCGGGTGGCACGGTGGAAGGGTCGGTTCCGAGCGCGTCGGCGCTGCTTGCCGTCACCGGAGTGAAGGGCCAGACAGTGGATGTGCAGCTCGCGCTGCGGCCCAGCGGAAGTGCCGGTGTTTCTGCCGCGGAGCTCGCGAAGGCGGGGGCGGCGGGCAAGTCCAAGGACGCTGAGGCAGGCACGCGACCGAGCTGGCCGATCTACGTCGGAGTCGCGTTGGCGGTTGCCGCGGGCGCGACTGCGGTAGCCACCGGAGTTCTTGCCATGACCGAAGGCAGCGCGGCAGACGAGGCCGCGGCGCGGGTCGGACAAGCGGCCGGGGAGCGCGCGGCGACCGCATGCCCGAGTGCCGGGCCCAAGCTGAATGCGGACTGCACTGCCTGGTACGGGGCGGAGGCGATGCGCGAGGATTTTTTGGCGACGGCCGTGGGCAGCGCGGTGGGCGCCGCGGTCGGAGTCTTGGCGGTGGGCTCCTATTGGCTGACCGGGTCGAGCGGTGATGCTCCCAAAAACTCGGCGGCGCTGGTGATCACGCCGTTCGCGGTGGCGGCACCGGGCGCTGTTTTTCTGGGCGCGCGAGGTCAATTTTGATGCGCGCGCGGAGCTCGACGCTGCTCGCGGTGGTTGCGTTCTTGGCAGTGTCCGCGCCCGCGGCTGCGGCCGAGACGAGGGCTCCCGATCGCGAAACGACGTCCGCCGCAAACGCGAAGGCCGCTGCGACGCAAGCGCCTGGCGATGCCGAAAAATCCGCGAATATCGGCGCGGACGGCGGTGACCCCGTGGCCCTCGGCCTGCTCGCGCGCGGTCACGAGAGCTTGCGTGCTGGGGACAAGACGGGTGCGCTCGAGCATTACCGCAAGGCTTACGCAAAAGTGAGGCGCTTCGACACCGCGGCCAATCTCGGACTGGTCGAGCTCGAGCTCGGACGGCGCGCGGCCGCGGCACAACATCTCGCCGAGGCGATGCGGGACTATCCCACCGGCGGCGATGAAGCGCAGCGAAAGGTGCTCGACGGCAAGCTCGCGTCGCTGAAGGCAGAGGCTGCGTCGGACGGTGCTAGCGGCGAGAGCGGTGGCGCGGCCGAGTCCAGCATGAGCACGCGCTATCTGGCGATCGTCATGGGGGGCTCGCTCTTCGCGACTGCGGCCGCCGCGACCGGAGCGGCTCTGGCAACGGGGGCGGCGCTTTTCAATAACGCCGCAGACGTGCGCATCGATGCGCTGGCGAGACTTCAACCAAAAGCACCGACGGATTGCAGCGCGCGCGAGCAGGTGTGCGACCAAATCGCCTCGCTTCAGGGCGATCGCGACACGTTCCAGCTCGGCGCAATCGTCGGATTTTCAGCCGCGGTGGCGCTCGGCGGCGCAACGATCGCGTACAGTCTCGCGGCAGAGTCGGGTGAAGCGAGCGCAGCGCACGCACTGGTGACACCCTGGCTCGGGCCGGGCGAGGCTGGGGTGAGTGTCGCGGTGAGGTTCTAAGGTCTCTCGATGAGCAACGCGGGGCAGGGTGTCGACCGCGTGCTCGAGGGCACGTCGCTGCGGCTCATCGCGTCGCTCGGGCGCGGGGCGACGGGTGAGCTCTACCGCGCCGAACACGTGAAGCTCAAGAAGCGCGTGCTCGTCAAGGTCACCGACCGGACACGCGCCGACGCGCCGGAGCTCGCCGAGCGCATGCGGCTAGAGGCGCAAGCGCTTGCCCGGCTCGTGCATGCGAACTTGGTCGAGGTGATCGACACCGGGATTTCTGCCGGTCGCCCCTACGTCGTGATGGAGGACGACGGAGGATGGACGCTGGCGGACATTCTCGCGCGCCAGCAGCGGATCGTGCCGCGCGATGCCGTGCCGCTCGCATGCGACGTGCTCGATGGCCTCGCGTTCATTCATGCCAGCGGACTCGTGCACCGCAATATCCAGCCCCAAAGCGTCCTCGTGTGTCCGCGCCCGGGTGGCCGCGAGATCGCGCGCATCATCGACTTTGGCATGGTCAAGGTGCTCGGCGGACACGACCAGCATCACCTCGCGCCGCTTGCCATGCACACGGCCGTCGGTACCGCCATCGGCACGCCGCGATACGCTGCGCCCGAGCAAGCAATGGGCGAAGCCGTAGAGCCGCGGACGGATCTCTACGGCGTCGGCGCGATGCTCTATCACATGCTCGCGGGGCGCGACCCGTTTGCTCACCATGCGAGCTTGCCAGCTTTGATCGCAGCGCAACTTCGCGAGGTGCCGCGTCCGCCTTCGACCGAGACGCCGGGCCTCGGCGCTGCGCTCGATCGCGTCGTCTTGCGCGCGCTCGCGAAGAAGCCGGCCGAAAGATTTGCGACGGCGAAGGAGATGCGCGAAGCGTTGATGGCTGCGGTGGCGCAGGATGATCGCGGCCAGGAGGACCACCCGTTCGCCGCGACGGTGGCGCTCGCTGTGGACCAGGGTGAACGCGCACGCGAGGAGACGCGTAAGGCGGCCAACAACGTCGCGCCCGTGCGCACCGCGCCGATGCGAATCGCTGCGCCAGCGCAAGCCCCAGTAGAAACGACAGCGCCCTTGCCGACGCCCGCGCCGATGCTCGCGCCGATGCCCGCGCCGACGCCCGCTGAATGGAAAGCGCCGGATCACGGGCCGGAGGTCCCCCCGGATCCGTCGACAGAGCGGCTCGACGTGATGGGTGTGCCGCGACGAGAGCCTGCCCGACCAGTTGTCGTGCTGGCGGTAACTTCGCTAGTCTCTCTCGTCGTGACGCTGCTTGCACTCATCGGCATGCAGCGTTGTCACGCGGACACTCCGCGCGGAACCGAACAGGGGGCAGTCCATGGCGGGCGTCTTTCGACCCGGTGAACGTTGCGGGCCGTACGAGATCGGGCGGCTGCTCGGCTCGGGCGGGATGAGCGAGGTCTACCTTGGCCAGACGGCTGGCGGCGAGCTGCGAGCGATCAAGGTGCTCTCGCCGGAGGCACGCGTAAAAGAAGATCTCGCGACGCGTTTTCGCAGCGAGGTGCAGGTGCTCAGCTACCTCGAGCACGCGCACATCGTCCGGTTCTTCGAGTGCGGAGTCGTCGACACGCCCGACGGTCGCCAGATGCTTTGGGTCGCGCTCGAGTACCTGCAAGGCCGCTCGCTGCGCGAGATCGTTGCGGCGCAGGGCGGACAGCTCGAGGTCTCCAAGATCATCCGCTACGGGCGCGCGATCGCGGACGGCGTCGAAGAAGCGCACAAGCTCAAGGTCATCCATCGCGATCTCAAGCCCGAGAACGTGATCGTGACCAACGACGACATGGTCAAGGTGATCGACTTCGGGATCGCAAAGTTCAAGGATTGGGGCGGGGGCAATACCACGGGTGCAAAGGTCGGCACGCTGCTCTACATGGCGCCCGAGCAGCTCGAAGAAACGATTGGCCCGATCGACGTGCGCACGGATGTTTATGCGCTCGGACTCATTCTCTACGAGCTTGCGTGTGGCAAGAGCCCCTACGTCGCAGAAGATGGGTCGCTCGACCTATCGGCCGTGATCCTGCAGAAGCTGACCGGAACGGCGACGCCGATCCAGGCGCACGTTCCCGGGCTGCGCACGGATGTGGCGGAGATCATCGATCGGGCCTGTGGCCACGACCCGCGCGTGCGCTTCGACTCCATGGGAGCGCTCGGTGACGCGCTGGCAGAGGTGCGTCGGCGCCTCGTGGACGAGAGCCGCGTCGAGCAGCTCGAACAGCCGACCGCGAGAGTCGCGCCGCGTGCCACCCCGCGACGCGGCGGGGTGACGCCGCCACAGCCTACGGTCCAGCTTTCGGACCCAAATTCAGCCTCGTCGCAGCCGCAACAGCCGCAACAGCCGCAACATTCGCAACAGCCGCAACAGCCGCAACAGTCGCAACAGCCGCAACAGCCGCAATGGCCGCAACAGCCGCAACAGCCGCAACAGTCGCAACAGCCGCAACAGCCGCAACAGCCGCAACAGCCGCAACAGCCGCAACAGCCGCAACAGCCGCAATGGCCTGTGCAATGGCCCGACCGAGGGCAGCGAGCCCCTTCGCACGCGACGCCGAGCGCGGGCGGCCTGAATTCTGGCGGGGCCGCGCGAATGCCGGCGGGCAACAGCGTGGCGGGTGTCGCCGCGCCTTTTCAATCGTCGTCGCGGCTGGCCCGCACCTCGGCGATGGCCCTCCTCGGCGCGCTGATCGGCATCGCGGGTGGGTTCGCGATCTACTCTGTCGCGCTCAAACCAAGCGGTGGACCGAACGGCTCGACCGGCGGCGTCCCGGAGTCCGACCGGCCCGCGGGATCGAGCAGCGGCTCGACCGGCGGCGTCCCGGAGTCCGAGCGGCCCGCGGGATCGAGCAGCGGCTCGACCGGCGGCGTCGCGGAGTCCGAGCGGCCCGCGGGATCGAGCAGCGGCTCGACAGCCCCAGTGGCGTCCATTTCGCCGGCGCCCTCCAACGATCCGCCCGGCGCAGAGCCGCCGAGACCGGCCGACGTGCCGCCGCCGAAGGACCGCGTCGCAGAGCCGCCGAAACGGGCCGATGTGCAGCCGCCGAAGGACCGCGTCGCAGAGCCGCCGAAACGGGCCGATGTGCAACCGCCCGAGGCGCCACCGAAGTCGCCAGCGAAGAGGGGGAGCCTCATCGGCGACGGGAGCCTCTAGTGAGCTTGTCGCGCGTCACGCCGGCAGCCGCTGTGATGACAGCTTTGCGAACAGCTTTGCGAACAGCTTTGCGACGCGCCACAGCTCTACAATTCGGGTGGACTTG
>SHZB01000213.1 GCA_009692485.1 Myxococcales bacterium | reverse complement strand
CTCGCGCGGCCGAGGCCGATCCGGAGTTGTGGGGACCGCTCGCGTGGCTCGTCCTCGATCGCGGGGCGCAGGCGCGTCCGAGCGAGTTGGCGCGCGAGCTAGGGCAGCTCACGAAGCGTTTTCCGGAGGTGCCGGCGTTGCTCGTTCAGCTCGCGGGCGTGTACGCGCAGCTCGGATGGTCGGTCGAGCACGCGGCGATCGTGCGAAGTCTCGCCGAGCGTTTTCCCGATGACGTGGGCGCGCTCGAGACGCTCGTCGCGCTCGCGACCCAACAAGGGCGTCGCGCCGAGGCCGATGAACTCGAGAGGCGCATCGTGGAACTCGAACCGACGAGCGAGCTGAGGTTTCAGAGGGCGCTCGCTCGCCGCGATTACGACGCCGCGATCGCAGAATTGCAGCGGATCCAGGGGCTTCGCGCCGATCGGCGTGATCTCGCCGTTCGCATCGCCGACATGCGCGCGCGCGCCGGCAAGGTGAGTCACGATGCCGTGCTCGACAAGCTCGCGTTGGCGCTGGAACGAAACCCGCGTGACGCTTCCGCGCGACTTGCGCTGGCCGATGCTCGGCTCGCGGGCGGCCAGCTTGGGGCGCTGGAAGATGCGCTCGTCGAGGCGGTGGAGACCGGCGCGGATCGAAGCGGGCTCCGTGACGCGAGCGAGCTCACCGAGGGCGCAACCGCGCTCGAGCCGTATCGTCTCGATGGGCGCGCGGTGATCGCAGAAGCGGAGCGAGCCGGCGTCGTGCTCCCCGGAAATGCGGCGCGTCTCCTCGACTACGCAGCTCTGTGGATCGCGGCCGACGGCAGCGCGCGGATGCTCGAGCATTCGATCCTTCGGATCCAGTCCCGTGAAGGGATCGCGAAGCACGCGGAGCATCGACTGCCCGCCGGCGTCGTACTGACCTTGCGCACCGTGAAGGCGGATGGCCAGAGCCTCGAGCCCGAGGTCGTCATGGGCAAGCCCACCGTCACGATGCCGAAGCTCGAGGTCGGCGACTACATCGAGAGCGAGAGCATCTTCACGATCCCGAGCGACGGCACCGGGCGACGTTTTCGCGCGCCGCGTTGGTATTTTCGCGAACCGAACGTGAGCTACCACCGCTCGGAGCTGGTCGTGATCGCGCCCGAGCTGCGTGCGCTCGACATCGAGACGACCGGCAGCGTCCCCGATGCGGTCATCGAGACCTTCGGCGGGCTCACCGTGCGCCGCTACACGGTGAAGGGCCAGCTCGCGTTGCCGGAAGAGCCGGGCGCGCCGCCGATCGCAGAGTTTCTGCCGAGCGTGCAAATCGGCTGGGGGATGGATTGGCTCGCACAGCTCGATGCGCGTGCAGCCTCGCGCTCGGCCGGTCACGCCGCCGATCCGCGCATGCTGCGGATCGCGCACTCGATCGCGCTCGGGAAGTTGGGCGGCTCGCGCTCGGAGCTCGCGACGATCTCGCACGACGAGCGCGCGCGTCGCATCTACCGCTGGGTCGTCGACAACGTGACACCAGGTCCCGAGGAGACGCCGGCGCGTATCGTGACGAGCAAGCGCGGGGATCTCACCGAGGCGTTTCTGTTCCTGTGCAAGCTCGCGAAGGTCGATGCTCGGCTCGCCGTCGTTCGCAGTCGGCTCGCACCACCGGCGCAGGGGCGCATGTCGGCGGTCGAGGCGTTCGGCAGTACGGCCGTGCGGGTCGTGACCGAAGCGGGGCCGCGCTGGCTCCTCGTCACGAGCCGCTTCGCGCCCTATGGCTACTTGCCCAGTCACCTCGCGGGCCAGCCGGCGATTCTGCTCGATCGCAAGACTCTGCCGACGAGGGTCGCGGCCGGGCCGCTCGAGCGCGAGACGACCAATCGCTTGGGGGTCGAAGATGGCGTCACGCACCGCGGCACGGCCAAGCTCGCGCCGGATGGCTCTGCGACGCTCGAGCTCGCTGAAACCTACGAGGGACGTTACGCGATCGTCGTTCGCCAAAAACTCAGCGACGTCGCAGGCGCTCGCGACGTGGCCGAGAAGCGCCGCCAGCTCGTCGAAGAGCTCATCGTCCTTCCCAAGCTCGCAGGCGCGCACGTCACGAAGCTCACGATCGAAAACCTCGACGTCCCGGACGAGCCGCTCCGCATGCAGCTCACCATTGAGGTTCCGAATTTCGCAAAGACCGACGATCGCGGGCTTTCCATCGAGATTCCCTTTCTCGGCTCCTTGGCGAAGATGGTGAGCCTGCCAGTGCGGCAGAGTCCGCTTTACGTCCCGGAGGGCGCGCGCTCGCAGGTCGAGATCGCGATCGAGTTGCCACCGGGGGCGACGCTCGAGACCTCGCTCGAACCCTACGACGTCGATGAGCCTCGCCTCGCCGTGCGGGTTCGCGATCGCCTCGAAGGCGGCATCGTCTTCGTCGATCGGCGTGCGGATATTTCGTCCGGGCGCGTGCAGCCCGCGGACTATCCGGCATTTCGAACGCTGCTGTCCGGTGCCGATGGCGCGCTGAATCAAGCCCTGTCGATCCGCCTCGCGAGCCCCTAAATCGTGGCGCCGTCCTCTGCCGGGACTATAGACGGCGCTCCATGAAGAAGCGCACCGTCCTCGCTCTCCTCGCCCTCGCTCCCGGTTGCCGTCCGGCCACAGCTCCGCCCACCGCCGAGGTGGGCAAGGTCGCGGTCGTGCCAGCGTTCGACGCCGCGTTCGAGGCACGCCGCAAGTACGAGAACCCGGGTGGCATGTGGATGCCCGAGCAGATGAAGAGCCACGTCGTCACGTTGCGCGAGCTCGGCATGAAGCTCGACCCCGACAAGCTCAGCTCCCCGCTTGACCACCCGCTCGGCGCGATCGTGTTTCTCGGTGGCTGCTCGGCGTCGTTCGTTTCGCCCGAGGGTCTCACGATCACGAACCACCATTGTGCGACCGGCGCCTTGCAGTTCAACTCCACGCCAGAAAATAACCTGATGAAGATGGGCTATCTGGCAAAGACCCGCGCCGATGAGAAGAGCAATGGTCCCGCGGCGCGCATCTTCATCACCGAGAAGCTCTCGGACGTCACCCTCGATGTGAAGAGCCGCATCGCTGGCGTCACCGATCCGAAGAGCCGGTTCGACCGCGTCGAGGCGAGACAGAAAGAGTTGATTCACGCCTGCGAGAAGGACCGCCCGGGTATTCGCTGCAGCGTCGTCAGCTATTTCGAGGGCGAGCAATATCGGCTTATCGAGCAACTCGAGATCCGCGACGTCCGCCTCGTGTACGCGCCGGCCGAAGGGATTGGCAATTACGGAGGTGAGATCGACAACTGGCGCTGGCCGCGACACGGCGGTGATTTCGCGTTCTATCGGGCATACGTCGGCCTCGACGGCAAGCCTGCCGACTATGACGTCAAGAACGTCCCCTATCGGCCAAAGCACATCTTGCAGCTCGAGCCAGCCGGTCTGCGGCCGCACGATCTCGTGTTCGTAGCGGGATATCCAGGTCGCACGAGCACGCTCAAGCCCTCTGTCGACGTGCGCGAAGCGGTCGAGTGGTTTTATCCGCGTCGCATCCGGATGTGTGAAGAGTACCTCGCGCTCCTCGCGCGCCTCGGCAAAGAAGATCCGGAACTAGGCGTCAAGGGGCGGCACCTCGAGCGCGGCCTTGCCAACGCGCTCACCAACATGAGAGGTCAGCTCGACGGGCTCGTGAAGGATGGGCTCGCCAACAAGAAGGCAGAGCTCGAGGCGGCGCTCGTACGCTTCGCCACCGAGCATCCCGAGCACATGGCCGGCAAGGCAGCGCTCGAGCGGCTCACGGCGGCGCACGCGCGCTATCGCAAAGATCGGGAGCGCGAGGCCGCGACCCTCGAGGCCGTCCAGTTCACGACCCTGTTCGCGTCCGCGGATGTCATCGTGCACATGGCCATGGAGCGAAAAAAGCCCGATTCTGAGCGCGATCCGGCGTTTCAAGAGCGCAATCACAAGCGGCTCGAGCAGGCCACGCGCCAGGCGCAACAGAGCTACGCGCGGCGACTCGATCGCGACAAACTGGTGCTCGCGCTCGTGCGGGGCGCGCGCCTCGCGGCACCGGAGCGTCCGTCGCTGGTCGGGCTCGTCGTCGGCAAGGCAGAGCCAACGCCCGAGAACATCGCCAAGGCCGTGGATGCCCTCTATGCCAAGACCACCCTCGAGGACGTCGAGACGCGCGCCACGCTCTTGCGCGAGGCCTCCATCGAATCGCTCGCGAAGAGCGCAGATCCCTTCATCAAGCTCGCCATCCTGCTGCGCGGCACGCTCCAGGCAATTGAGGATCAAGCCGAGGCGTACCAGGGCGACACGATGCTCGATCGTGCGGATTACGTGGCCGCGCTAAGGGCCAAAGCGGGAGGCGTCTTGGCGCCAGATGCGAATGCCACTTTGCGGCTGAGCTACGGCACCGTTCGCGGCTACCGGCCTACGGTCGGCGCGGACGAGTATTTTCCCTTCACGCGCGCCACGGACATTCTGAAAAAGAACACGGGGATTGAGCCTTTCGATGCGCCGGGACCGCTTCTCGAAGCGATCAAGCGCGGGTCGTATGGCCCTTACGCGGCTCCCGAGCTCGCCGAGGTTCCGGTAGATTTCTTGAGCGATCTGCACATCACGGGCGGAAATTCAGGCTCTCCAACCATCAATCAAGATGGCAAGCTCGTCGGACTCGTCTTCGACGGCAACTACGAAGCGATGGCGTCCGACTGGCTCTTCATGCCCGCCATCACCCGCTCGATCCACGTCGACATTCGCTACGTGCTTTGGATCATGGACGAGGTGGACCACGCCGAGCACCTGCTCCGCGAGCTTGGCATCGAGCCACGGCCCTAGCCGGATGTTGAAACAGTGGGCTCCGAGGGATCGACATCCAGCGCGCGGTGTCGAGGCCGCGCATCGATACGCTGTTACGGCATGCCCGAACCCGAAGGTGCCTTCGGAAATTTCAGGCACTCGTCCGTGAGCCGCGCCGTAAAGCGAATATCGCCGCGCTCGGCGCCGACCATACAGCCCATGAGATAAGGGGCAGTCTCGGAGCCGTGATAGTGATAGCCGCGCGCCTCGGTGTAATGGCCATTGCAGCTGTCGAGCGCGGGCTCGCCGGCGAGCGTGTCGGGCGCGTAAATGGCAAAGCCGTCGAGGCCGAGGCCGATGAGCGCGGCGTGGCCGTCTGCGTCGGCGTGGTCCGCGAGCGGCTCGTCTTTGCCAAAGATGCACGATGACACGGAGCGGAATTGATAGGCGCAGCCCGGACCGATGTTGCCGGCGCAGTCGTCGGGGTTCTTCGCCGTCGTGACGAGGTCGTTGCCGGTCGTCGGATCGATCGCCGGATAGAAGGGAATGCCATTGAGCATCATGCCGTCGGGCACGGAGACGGCCCCGCGGGGCGCGGTCTCCGTGGCGCAGGAGGGCGAGAGCGGCACGAGAAACTCCCAGTCTTGCGCGGCGAGCTTGGGCGTCGCCATCTTGTAGTCGGGAATGCCCGTCGATTTCACGAGGAACAACTCGTCGTCCGGCCCGCACTCGACCGTGATCCCCTCGGCCCAGGCGAGCGCCTTGACCTCTTTGCAGGTGCGCTCAAGCGTCGGGCAGAGCGGCTGCGCAACCACCGCGATGGGAGCCGTGGACTCCGCCTCGGAGCAGCCAATCGCGCCCCCAGCGAGAACGAGCACGGTGAGCGCCGCCGTGAGCAAACCAGTCGGTCCTGAACGAGGCCTTGATGGTCTTGGGGCCGTCGTATTGCCCATATCGTGACCTCGCTCTTCGGCAGTTGAACTGGCAATCATGTCGGCAGTTGAACTGGCAATCATGGCTTGAAGAACTCTTGCACGGAGTCGGTGAGCGGATCGCCGAAGGCGCCTTCGTTGTAGAGCGACACGTGGGCCCCCGCGACGTCGACGGCGATCCCCTTGAAGAACTCGTAGGCCGGCGCGTTGTCGCCACCGGCGTCGTACACCGTCGTCGCTAGCTCGTAGGCGAATTGGTCCGCGACCCAGGCGCCGAGCGCACCGTCGTATTGCGCGGCATAAGAGGACTCTGCGGTGTTCGCGGCGGTCATCAAGAGGACTCCGAAGAGCGGATCGCCGGGGGTCGTGCCGTCGCTGTTGCAGCCGAGCCCGAGCCCGCCGTCGAAGACGCTGCCGAAGACTCCGCTGTAGCAAGCCTCGATGGCGACGAGCATGCGCCGATAGCGCGTGGCGTCTTGCATTTCACAGAGCGCGGCTCGCAACGCCGCCGGGCTAATCGTCGATTTGGTCCCGCCCGAGAGCCCCTCGGAGACGCTCGTCGCGCCGACCGGGATCCCTTTTTTACCGCCGTGGCCGCTGAAGAACACATAGATGTTCGAGCCCGCCGTCGTCTCGAGCACCTTGGGCGTATCGGTCGTGACCTCGCCCTTCAGAATGGAGAGAATGTCGCTCGCGGCCACGTCCTCTAACAAGTAGTCGTAGCTCACGCCCGCATAGAGATCTGCGCCGCCCGCGGTGTTGCGGACGACGCCGGGGGCCTTGTTCGCGGTGGCGCTGGCGAGGTCGTCGGCGCCGATCAAGATGATGTGGTCGCGAGGGATCCCGCGCGCCAGCAAGGCCTGGAATTGCCGCAAGCCGTCGGCCTGATGGCGGTAATTGTCCCAGCCGCTGGAGAAGCTGACGATGAGCGCCCAGGTGTCGGTCTTCGCGGCCGTAGGCACATATCCCGGCGTCGTGTCCGGCGCCGTGAGCGAGGCATCCGACGGCGACGCGAGCGCCTTGCTCGCGGTAAGGAAATCGCTCGCGCCCGTGAAATAGGTCTCTTTGCGCACGAGCGAGCCGCGCTCGAAGGCCCAGCGCCCCCAATACGAGGTCGCCGGATCGGTGTAGAGCCCCGAGGTGTAGTCGAGCTCGCCGGTCGTTCCGGTGATGTTGGGTAGCTCGCCCGAGGCGATGGCCGCGAGCCCGGCGGCGAATCCGGCCTCGTCGTTACCCACGGCCGCGCCGCGCGCATCCACAACCTCTCGCAGCGCCAGGTCGAGCGCCGCGCCGCCCAACCCCTGGGACCGCTCGAGCCCGTACGCGAGCAGCAGCACCGCGTCGAAAGAGGGGGCACCGTTGGGCCCGGCGGACGGCACTCCCGACCACGCGCGGTAGCCGACGTCGAACTCCGCGCCGCCCTCGCCCACGGTCGAGAAGCCCTCGATCCCTTCGGCGTCGGTGCCCGCCTTCGGTCCAAACTGCGTGTAGTCGATCCCGACGTCGGCGAACACGAGCCGCGGATTCTGCATCGGATGCGCCTCCCGGTATTTCGCCCAGCCGTGAATGACGCACTCGTTCTGCGCCGGATCCGCCGTGGCGACGAACACCACGTCGGGGGCCTCCGCGAGCGCGTCCTTGACCTTCTCGTCACACTTGGTGCCGCTCTCGAGCTCGGCGACGATCAGATCTTCAGCGGCGTATCCGT
>SHZB01000212.1 GCA_009692485.1 Myxococcales bacterium | reverse complement strand
ATCCGCTAATGGCCTATCCGCCAGTGGCCTATCCGCTAATGGCCTATCCGCTAATGGCCTATCCGCTAATGGCCTATCCGTTGCTGGCTTATCCGATGCTGGCCTATCCGCTAGTGGGTTATCCGCTGGTGTGCTCCAGGCTGTTGCGCCGCCCCCAGTTCATGGGTCATCCGCTGGCGTGCTCCAGGCCAAAGGACCGCCCGCGAATGGCCAATTCGCTGCTCGGGCCGCCGGCGAGCCGAGCTGGCTGCGACGTCCTTCGCGGGTCTTCGCGGTCGGCTTGGTCGCGGCTCTTGCGGTCGCGGCGTCGGTCCTCCTTTGGCCTCGAACCAAGGGGCCGGGCGAGCCGATCGCGACCAGTGCCGGCTGGACCGGAACGGTCGCGCGGGTCGTGCGCGGCAGTGCTCAGTCTTCCGTAAATGGAGCTTCCGGTCCTGGCAGCCCTGGCAGTGCCGCCCGCGGCGGCGTTTCGTTGTGCGAACGCCCAGGCGATGCCACGAGCTGCGTCGCCGCGACGGACGGCGCGTCGGTCCCAGCCGGCGCGGTGATTCGCACTGACGAACGCTCGCGGGTCCACTTGACCATGTCCGACGGGACGAAGCTTGCGCTCGACCGTGGCTCGGAGGTCGCGTTCGAGCTCGGAGATGCCCGCGTCGCACGGCTCTTGTCCGGGGCGGTCATCGCCGATGTCGCGCACGTCGAAGGACGCCACGCGACGGTGCAGCTCCCGCGTGGTCGCGTCGAGGTGCTCGGAACCAAGCTCGTCGTGCGCGTCAGCGGCGAGTCCGCGAGCGTCGATGTCACGCGCGGTGCGGTCGAATTCTTCGATGACAAGGGGCGCTCGGTTCACGTGCACGCGGGTGAAGAGGGACGATCTTTCCCTGGGGCGGCGCCGTGGGTGTCGAGCGCGCCGCGGCTCGGCGATGCGCTGGCATTCGAGGACCCGAGCAGCGATAGCCAAGCGGCCCGCGGCCTCGGCGAGCTGAAGGCGAAGAAGCCCGGCAGCGATGAAGAGCGCAGCATGGCGGTGAGGCTCACGCGGCATCACGTCAAGACGCGCATCGTCGACGGCTTCGCGCGCACCGAAGTCGAAGAGGTGTTCGAGAACACCACCGACGAAGTGCTCGAGGGGATCTACCGATTCCCGCTTCCTTCCGGCGCGCAGATCGAACGACTCGCGCTCGACGTCGACGGCAAGCTCGAAGAGGGCGCTTACGTTGATCGCGACCGCGCGATGGCGATTTGGCGCGGCGCCATCGTCAATTCTGGCGGCAAACCCAAACCGCGCGAGCAGATCATCTGGGTGCCCGGACCGTGGAAAGATCCCGCGCTCCTCGAGCAGCAGCGCGGCGGGCGCTTCGAGCTCCGCATCTTCCCCATTCCGAAGCGCGGTTCGCGGCGCGTCGTGATCGGCTACACCGAGGCCGTCGCGCCGACAGGGGGCTTGCGGCGCTACGTGTATCCCTTGCCCTTCGACCCGAGCGGCTCGACGCGAATCGATGACTTCGCGGTCGATCTTGAGGTGCGTGGACATGACCGCGCGCTCGGAGTTCGCGCGCATGGCTACGACCTTACCGAGCGCGAGCAAGGCGAGGCGACAGCGCTGTCCTTCTCCCGCCAGAGCTTCGTGCCAAGCGGCGATCTCGTCGTCGAATTCGGTAGCGCCGCACGCGAGCAAGAGCTCACCGCGTGGGCGTTCGAAGAATCGTCCGTGGCCATAACGCCGCAAATTCCGGCAAAAAACGCGAACAAGCCCGACGACGCCGGACCCCGCGCGGGCGCTGCGCTCGCAGCAAGCGGCATGGTGGCGAAGAGTGCATCGCCGTCGACGGTCGGGTTTCTCACGCTCGCGTTGCGGCCCAAGCTTCCGCGCGCCGACGTCGAGACCGAGCGGGCCTTCGTGTTCATTGTCGATGCGAGCCGCTCGATGTTCGGCGAGCGGTACCGGCGCGCCGTTGCGATCGCCAGTCGCACCGTGGCGGAGCTCGATCCGCTCGACCGCATCACGGTGCTCGCCTGCGACACGACGTGCCGGGGTTTCGGCGGCGACGGGCGCGTCGCTCGACCCAGCGGCGCGCACGGCTTTCCCCGTGACGACGCCGAGCCCCGCGCTCCTGGCGCCGAGCCCCGTGCTCCTGGCGCCGAGCCCCGTGCTCCTGGCGCCGAGTTCCGTGCTCCTGGCGCCGAGACCGCGCGCGTCGTGGCTGCGTTTCTCTCCGCGATCACTCCCGACGGTGGCTCGGACATCGCCGCCGCCGTCGCCGAGGCCGCGCAGTTTGCGCATAAGGTCGAGGGCCGCGAGCTCCGCATCGTGTACTTCGGCGATGGCGCGCCCACGGTTGGACCCATCGCGCCGGCCATGCTCACGGAGGCCGTGAGGACTTCGCTGCCGGACGGGCGCACGTCGCTCACGGCCGTGTCGATCGGCACCGACGCGGATCACGAGTCGCTCTTGGCTGTGGCGCGCGGCGGTGGCGGCGTCCTCATCTCGGATGCGCCAGGCCGCACAGTCGGCGAGCTCGCATACGCGGTCCTCGGAGCTACCTACGGCCGGGCACTTCGCGACGCGACGTTGTCGTTGCCTGCGGGCCTCGTCGAAATTTCGCCCGCGCGCCTCGATGCCGTCGCGCCCGGAAGCGAGGTGCTCATTTCCGCACGAATGACGACGCCCGACGTCGTTGGCACCGTCGTGTTGAGCGGCAAGATCGGCACGGTGGCTTACGAGCAGCGCTATCCGCTCGAGGTCCACGCGACCGCGAGCCGCGGCAATGCGTTTGTCCCGCGGACATTTGCAGCGCAGCGCATCGCTGATCTCGAGCGCGATGGCAGCGCCACGGCCCGCGTGAATGCCATTCAGCTCTCGAGCCGCTTCAACGTCGCAAGTCGCTACACCTCGCTCTTGGTGCTCGAGAGCGAAGCCATGTTCCGCGCGTTCGGGCTCGACAACGATCGCCGCGCGCCCGTCTGGACCGGCGAAGAGCTCGCCATGGCCGATGCGACGGCGGAGGCAGAATTGGCGGCGGTTTCGGATGAGCGCACGGCGACCGGCGATTCGGCGGATGGTGATGACGACGGACGCGGCTACAACAGCCTTGGCGACTCTGCGGAAGCCGCTCCGATGCCAGTCACTGCGATGCCAGGTTCGAGGTCGCCAAGGAGCGCGGACGAAAACCTGGAAGACGCCAGCAAGCCGAAGGCGGCTAAACGCTCGCCATCCGGCAACGCGGCCGTCGGTGGCTCTCAAGGCAGCGCGGGCGCAACGCAGTCGACGCCATTCAGCTCCGGTCCGGGCATGCCGCCGCCATCTCCGACTGCTGGCGCGCCGCGTCCCAAGGCGCCGCTCGCAAAGAAAAGTATGGCATGTTCGTCGGGCGATCCTCTGTGCTCGGAGGACGCGAACAGGAATTCTGCGCCTGGCTACGCGCGCGACGATTGTGGCTCCGATCGTCGGCGGCGCGGACAATGCGACATGGTCCCGATGCGCGTCACCTGGGAGCGCAACGCCGCGCTCGTCGATGGTGCAATTCCGAACCGCGCATCGGCACAAGCCCTTCGCAGCGCCGAGGACGAGCTCAAATCCGCGCCGAATCAGCGCGCATCGATGACCAAGCTCGTCGCGCTCTACGCCCAGGCCGGCGACGTCGTGCGCGCATCCGAGCTCGTCGACAGCTGGGTCGCGAAAGAGCCGCTCGATCCCGATGCGCTCACGGCTCGCGCCGATCTCGTGGCGCGGCGCGGCGATCGCGAAGGCGCGATTCGGATCCTCGGCGGCGTCGTCGATGTGCGACCCGGCGACGTCCCAGCGCTCGAACGGCTCGCCCGCCTGCATCGCTGGCAAGGTCGTGATTCGCTCGCGTGTCGCTACCGGATCGCAGCGGCACAGTCGCGCCGCACCGACGCAGCTCTCCTTGGCAACGCCGTGGCATGCGCGCGCGCCGATGGTCACTCGGCACTCGCCCGCCTCTTGCTCGACGCGGCCGACAGCGCCGTTCAAAAGACCGCCGAATCGTTGGCCTCGCGCCCCGTGCCGCGGGACGTCGCGGCGGGCGAGTTGCGCCTCGAGCTCACTTGGCAAGGCGGCGGCGATCTCGATCTCGCGCTCATCAATCAAGACGGACGTCGCATCAGCTGGCTCGGAGCCGGCACCAAGGAGCTCATCCACGCCCTCGACGCGACGCACTCCGCCCAAGAGACGCTCTCCGTGCAAGGCACGCTCGCCGGCGAGTACCTCATCGAGATCGTGCGCGCCCGCGGGGAGGGCAGGGCCCACGGCACGCTCACAGTGACCGGCCCCGGAGCCCTCCATCGACGCATCCCCTTCACGCTCGACGGCGCGCGCATGACCCTCGGGACCGTGCGCATCGCCTGGCAACGCCGCCTCGTGCCGGCCTGGTAAAGCGCTGAACCCGCGCAAATCCCGGCTCAAATCGCGAAACGCTCAGCGCTTCTCGATGGACCCTGCGCCGCGTATGTGGCTCGTGACCTTGCCGTCACCCGAGTACCTCACGACCCCGGCACCGTGGATCTCCGCTTCGAGCTCCGCCGGCTCCGCGAGCTCGATTCTCCCGGCGCCGTCGATCATCACAAGCGCCTCGCGCGTGGCCAATCCCGCCATCAGGGCCGTGCCCACTCCGTTCACGTACACCTTCAGCTTCTGCGTACGCCCCGTCGCTTCTGCTTTTCCGCTGCCATCGATGTCGAGCTGAAATCGCGCGTTGTCGATCGCTCGCACCTCAACATCCGCGGCCCCGCCGGTGCGAACCAGCGTGAGATCTGGCGCGGTCACCGTGATGACGAGGGCGCGCGTCAAAGACAGCGACCGAGTGTTCTTGATCATGAGCCGCTTGCCGTTCGACTCGGTCACGATCTCCGCCAACAGATTCTCGTCCCCTTCGATCGTCACCCCGTGCGTCGCAGCCCCGAGCGTGACTCGCAGCGTGAACGCTCCTCGCGCCTCGACCTCGGAGAAAGGTCCCGGCGCGCGAACCTCACTCTTCATCACGCCGCTGCCTTCAAGCGCCCGGTCGCACCCGACGCACCCGACGCAAAGGGCGACGCACCACGCAAGAGCCGCGCGTCGCGTCGCGAGGAGACTCACCGCTTCAACCACGGCATCTGCGATTTCGGCGCGGGCTCCGGCGGTGTGCGTACCAGCTTCTTGAGCGTGAACGTCACCAACGACGGGCGGCCACGCTCACGCACGGTCACCTCGTCACGCAGCGGAGTCGCGCCTGGAACCGTGCACGTCACCGTGTGGTCACCGACATTCACCTTGGCGACGTACTCCGAGCGCACGCCGACGCTCGTGCCATCGACCGCGATGTCGCAGCTGCCGCCGATCACCTGCACCACGATGTTTCCTACCGGCCCTTGCGGCACGGGCAGCGGCACGGGCACACGCGGAAGGTCCGGACTGATCGGCTGCGGCCTCTTCGGATCAGGCGCGGCGGGCGTGACCGATGGGCTGCGTGGATCGGGCGTAGTGGGCGTAACCGGCGGCCTCCTCGGATCAGGCGTAGCGGGCGTGACCGATGGGCTCCTCGGATCAGGCGTTGCGGGCGCGCTCGGGCCTGCTGTTGGTGGTGTGGTCGGCGGCGTCGCGGGCGTCGCTGACGGAGTCGCTGTTTTCGACGGTAAATCCGGCACCGCCCGTCCCGGAGCAGGCACTCGTGTCACCCGTCCAGGTGGATCATCGGTCGATGGTTGTGCGTGCCCGGGCGTCTCGGCTCGCGGTGGTTCTTGCGTACCCGCGCCGTGCGCCGCGCCGTGCGGATCGGTATGCCCCGCGCCGTGCCCCGCGCCGTGCCCCGCGCCGTGCCCCGCGCCGTGCCGATGCCCGTGCGCACATGCATGTCCGTTACTCTTGGCGTGCGCGTGCTGGTGCGCGTCTTCAGGCGGAAGGTCCCGCACCACGATGCAGCCTGTCGCAAACGCGCCGACCAACGGTAGCGCGAGCCAACCAAAAACGATTCGCTTCATGCGCGAATCATCGTCCTCGCGAGCGCTCTTCGCCAGCACCGCGCACGGAATCTTCTTCGCAGTCCGCCTGGGCTTGCCGTCGGATGACGATGCCGCGCTTTCGCAACAGCCGGTACATCGTGACCGTGTTGATGCCCGCCCGCTCGGCCGCAATACGCACGCTGCCCCCCTCGCGCGCTAGCAGCTCCATGAGATACCGCCGTTCGTGCGGCGCGAGCCATTCTTCGCGCATCGCTCTCAGCCCCCGCAGTGCCGGCGCGCTCGCGACCATAGTGACCTTCGCGATGCTCGCGATCTCGGCAGCGGGCGTCGCCGGTTCGGTCGCCGCCATCACGTCCGCGACGAGCTGCGTCGGAAGATCCGCGACCTCGATCGCGGCACCTCTCGCCATGATCGCCGCGTGCTCGAGCGTGTTCTTCAGCTCGCGAACGTTGCCCGGATAGTCATAGCGCAACAGCGCCTCCATCGCGGCCGGCGCAATCCGCTGAACCTTGAGTCGATGCCGCGCGACCGCTTGCTGCAAAAACACCTGCGCCATCGTCTCGAGGTTATGCGCCTTGTAGGTCCGCAAGGCCGGCAGCTCCATCGAGATCACGCTCAACCGAAAGTACAAATCCTCGCGAAATTGGCCGTTTTTGCACATCGCCCGGAGATCGCGGTTCGTCGCAGAGATGAGCCGCACGTCGACGCGCTCGGGCGGCTTGTTGCTCCCGAGCGGCTGGATCTCGCCTTGCTCCACCGCGCGCAGCACCTTCGCCTGCAGCGCCATCGGCAGCTCTCCAAGCTCGTCGAGGAACAGCGTCCCCTTGTGCGCCTTTTGAAACTCCCCGACCTTCTCGAAGCTCGCGCCCGTGAACGCCCCCTTCACATGTCCGAAGAGCACGCTCTCCAGCATCGTCTCCGGGATCGCCGCGCAGTTCACCGTCACGAACGCCTCGGCCGACCGAAGGCTGTTGAAGTGCGTTGCGCGCGCCACGAGATCTTTGCCAGTCCCGCTCTCGCCGTGGATGAGCACCGGCGCCACCGTCGGCGCGACCTGCTCGATGCGCCGCTCGACCTCGAGCCACGCTTGGCTCAGCCCCTTGATGAGGAACGGTCTGCCGCCGTCATCCCGCGTCGCGCGATAGAGCTGCGCCCGCCGTAGGAATTTCGCGCTCGCCGCGGCAAGCTCTCCGATCGCCGCGGCGTCGGCATCGCTGAAGGCATCGCGCTCCGGAGACGACACGCTGATGACTCCGATCGCGCGTCTTTGATACGGGATCGGCACCGCCAAGATCGACGCCACGTCGAAGAAGTAGCGCGCGTAATTCGGATCACGGCTCGCGTCTCCCGAGCGATACGGCAAATTGCGCTTGAAGGCCTCCCACGCAAACCCGTTCGGCCTTCCGTCGTGCCGCTCGTGCAGCACCGCGCCCGGCAGCGTGACGACGAGCCCCAGGAC